>CAUQTR010000083.1:0-7497 GCA_963521045.1 uncultured Actinotalea sp. | reverse complement strand
GCACGACGTCGACCGGGCACGGCAGGCCGACGAGCGCTGCCGCCACATCGGCCACGTGCGACGCGGGTGCGGTCACCACCAGCCGGGCGAGGTCGACGGCCTCGGCGAGGCCGCGGGCAGCCCGGAGGACGAGCGGCTCCCCGGCGAGCAGGACCAGGGCCTTCGGCAGCGCGGTGCCCAGCCGTGAGCCGCCGCCGGCGGCGGTCAGGACGGCCCCCACACGCACGACAGGCCCCTGCGGGGCGGGCGTCCGCCCGGCTGCAGGAGCCTGTGCGCTCTCACCGCGCGCACCGTCGGGACCTGGTGTCGTCACGGACCCGGTGCGGTCGATGGGGCTCGCCCACCGGCTGGCCCCGGAGGGCCGGCCGGTCAGGAGGCGAGGACCTCGTCGAGGATGGCCTCGGCCTTCTCCTCCTCGGTGTGCTCCGCGAGCGCGAGCTCCGAGACGAGGATCTGGCGGGCCTTGGCGAGCATGCGCTTCTCGCCGGCGGACAGGCCGCGGTCGGCGTCACGGCGGGACAGGTCGCGGACGACCTCGGCCACCTTGATGACGTCGCCCGACGCGAGCTTCTCGAGGTTGGCCTTGTAACGGCGCGACCAGTTGGTCGGCTCCTCGGTGTACGGCGCGCGCAGCACGTCGAACACCTTCTCCAGACCCTCCTGGCCCACGACGTCGCGGACGCCGACGAGGTCGACGTTCTCCGCCGGCACCTCGATGGTGAGGTCGCCCTGGGCCACCTTGAGCTTGAGGTAGAGCTTGTCCTCACCCCGGATGGTGCGGGTCTTGATCTCCTCGATCAGCGCTGCCCCGTGGTGCGGGTAGACAACGGTCTCGCCTACGGTGAAGGTCATGTGGAGGCGTCCCCTTTCGCGGATGCCCATCTTAGCATGCCTTTTGCGCCCCCGGACCGGCCCCGACGACTGTTTGCGCAGGTCAGGGGCACCCCGCTCGTCCAGGCCGGGCCCGGCGACGGGTCGGCCCCGGCGGCCCGCACCCACTAGGCTGGGCCGCGCACCGACCCCAGCGCCCCAGGAGCCTCGTGTGACCAGCCGCCCCCGTCACGCCGTCGTCACGGCCGCCAGCACGTGCGCCGTGCTCGCCACGCTCGCGCTGACGGGCTGCTCGGTCACGAACCCGATCACGACCCAGGACGACTACGACGCCTCCGACGGCGTCGGCATCGCGCTCGGCGACGTGCGGCTCGTCAACGTGCTCGTGATCGGCACCGACGAGGGTGAGGCCGGCGTCGTCGTCGGGTCCGTGACGAACGACGGGGACGACGCCGAGGTCACCCTCGAGATCGACGGCACCGAGGCCGGGAGCTTCCGCGTCGACGCGGGCGAGACCGTGCAGCTCGGTGGCGACGAGGGCGAGGAGGTCACGGTCGACTCGCTCCCCGTGCCCGCTGGCGCGTTCGTCGACCTCACCGTCACGTCGACGACGGGCACCATCACGACCGGCGTCCCGGTGCTCGACGGCACGCTGCCCGAGTACGCCGACGTCGTGCCGTCCGCCGAGGACTGAGCCCTCGGGCGCGGCCCCGGCGCCGGCGGCGCGCGCCGGTGCCGGCCGCCGGAGTGTGCGTGGCTCAGCCGAAGCGGCCGGAGATGTAGTCCTCGGTCGCCTGCTGCGTGGGGGTGGAGAACATCGTGCGGGTGTCGTCCATCTCGACGAGGCGGCCGGGCTTGCCCGTCCCCTCGATCGTGAAGAACGCCGTCCGGTCGCTCACGCGTGCGGCCTGCTGCATGTTGTGCGTGACGATGACGATCGTGTAGTCGTCCTTGAGCTCCGCCATGAGGTCCTCGATCGCGAGCGTCGAGATCGGGTCCAGCGCCGAGCACGGCTCGTCCATGAGCAGGACCTGCGGCTTGACCGCGATGGCGCGCGCGATGCACAGGCGCTGCTGCTGACCTCCGGAGAGGGACGAGCCGGGCCGGTCGAGACGGTCCTTGACCTCGTTCCAGAGGTTCGCGCCCTGGAGGGAGGACTCCACGAGGTCGTTGGCGTCCCCCTTGGAGATCCGGCGGTTGTTGAGCTTGACGCCCGCCAGAACGTTCTCCGCGATGGACATCGTCGGGAACGGGTTGGGGCGCTGGAAGACCATCCCGACCTGCCGGCGCACCGCGACCGGGTCGATGCCCGCGCCGTAGAGGTCGACGCCGTCCATCAGCACGGTCCCCTGGACGCGCGCGCCCGGGATCACCTCGTGCATGCGGTTGAGGGTGCGCAGGAAGGTCGACTTCCCGCAGCCCGACGGGCCGATGAGCGCGGTGATCGACCGCGGCTCGATGGTCATGCCGACGTCCGCGACGGCCCTGAAGCTGCCGTAGTAGACGTCGAGGTCCTTGATGTCGATGCGCTGTGCCACGAGGGCGTCCTTCCGGGGGTCTGGCGGGGGCGAGAGCTGGTGGGGGCCGCGGTCAGTGGCCGGCCTTCGGCGCGAACCAGCGCGCCAGGAGCCGGGCGCCCAGGTTGAGCGCCATGACGATGAGGATGAGCACGAGCGCGGCGGCCCACGCGCGGTCGATGTTGATCGTCTCGATGCAGTCGCCTGAGCCCTCGGCGCACGGCACGAGGCCCTGCGCGTACTGGCGGAAGACGTACACGGGCAGCGTCATCATGCGGCCCTCGAAGACGTTCGTGTTGATCGAGTCGATGACGCCGACCGTCACGAGGAGCGGTGCGGTCTCGCCGATCACCCGGGCGACGGCGAGCATGACGCCGGTGACCACACCGCCGACCGCGGTCCGCAGCACGACCTTGACGACCGTGAGCCACTTCGGGACGCCCAGCGCGTAGGACGCCTCGCGCAGCTCGTTCGGCACGAGCCGCAGCATCTCCTCGCACGAGCGCACGACCACGGGGATCATGAGGACGGAGAGCGCGACCGCACCGACGAGGCCGAACCGCACGCCCGGGCCGAAGAAGACGGCGAAGAGGGCGTAGGCGAACAAGCCCGCGACGATGGACGGGATGCCCGTCATGACGTCGACGAAGAAGGTCACCGCACGGGCCAGCGGTCCGCGACCGTACTCGACCAGGTAGACGGCCGCCATGATCCCGATCGGCACGGAGATGAGCGCGGCCACGCCCGTGACCAGCACGGTGCCGACGATCGCGTGGTAGATCCCACCCGCGTCCATGCCGCCGAAGACGCCGCGCATGGAGACCGTGAGGAAGTACGGCGAGAGGCGCTCGACGCCGTTGCTGACGACGGTCCAGGCCAGGGAGAGCAGGGGCACGAGGGCCACGGCGAACGCGAGCGCGACGACCACGGTCATCGTCCGGTCGGTCCACCGGCGCCAGGCATCGCCCGTCGTGAGCAGCTCGCGCGTCGAGGGGACGGACGACGCGGAGGTCGGTGCGGTGGTGGCCATCAGTTCGCTCCCGAGAAGTCCTTGCGCCGGGAGACGACCCAGCGCGCGGCCATGTTGACGGCCAGGGTGATGACGAACAGAGCGAGGCCCGTCGCGATGAGGGCGCTCACGCCCAGCGGGTTAGCCTCGGGGAACTGGTTCGCGATGTTCGCCGCGATGGTCTGGTGGCGGCCGGCCTGGAGCAGCTCGAGCGTGTACGTGAAGCCGGGCGACAGGATCATCAGGACCGCCATGGTCTCGCCCAGGGCACGGCCGAGGCCGAGCATGGAGGCGCTGATCAGGCCCGAGCGCCCGAACGGCAGGACCGCCATCCGGATCATCTCCCAGCGCGTCGCGCCCAGCGCCAGCGCGGCCTCCTCGTGGAGCCGCGGCGTCTGGAGGAACACCTCGCGCGACACGGCGGTGATGATCGGCAGGATCATCACCGCGAGCACGAGCCCGACGGTCATGATCGTGCGGGGGGGCTGACTGGCCGGGCCGGCGAAGACCGGGATCCAGCCGAGGTTGTCGGCGATCCACTCCCACACCGGGTACAGCCGCGGGGCGAGCCAGACGACGCCCCACAGGCCGTAGACGACGCTGGGGATCGCCGCGAGGAGGTCCACCACGTAGCCCAGGCCGGAGGCGATGCGCCGCGGGGCGTAGTGGGAGGTGAAGAGGGCGATCCCCACCGCGAGCGGGACCGCGATGACCAGGGCGATCAGGGCACCGAGGACGGTGCCGAAGATCAGCGGGCCCACGAACCCGAGGAGCGTCTCGCCCTCGGGGAACCACTGGATCCCCTCGCTCAGCTCCTGCGACGAGGCGGACATCGCGGGCCAGGCCCGGAGCACGAGGAAGACGGCGACGGCGGCCAGCACCACGAGGATCGTGGTGCCCGCACCCGTCGCCGTCAGGGAGAACAGGCGCCCCGCGACGTCCCGGCGCGAGGAGCGGACGGCGCGGCCGGGCGAGCGGGTCCCGCGGGCACCCGGCCCGCCGGACGTGCCGTCGGTCGTGCGCGGGGAGGGGGACGTCCGGTCGGGCGGGGTGCCGCCGGGCGGCGGGTCCGGCTGCGGGGTTCTGACCAGCCGTGGGGTGCTGCTGCTCACGAGTGCTCCGGGGGATGGCGGTCGGCGGACGGACGACGCACGGTGGCCGGCCCGAGGGCCGGCCACCGTGCTGACGTCGATCAGGCGATGGACTCGATCACGGACTCGACCTCGGCCCGCAGCGCGTCCGAGATGGGCGCCGCGCCCGCGGCCTCGGCCGCGGCCGTCTGGCCCTGCTCGCTGGCGACGTACCCGAGGAACGCCTTGACGAGCTCGGCCTCGGCCGGGTCCTCGTACTCGGTGCAGGCGAGCGAGTACGACACGAGGACGAGCGGGTAGGCCCCGTCGGCGGTCGTCGTGCGGTCGAGCTCGACCACGAGGCTGGCCTCGGGGCGACCCTCGGCGCGCGGGGACGCGTCGACCACGGCGGCCGCGGCCTCCGGCGAGTACGGGACGTAGGCCTCGCCGACCTTGACCGCGACGGTGCCGAGCGATCCGGCCTTCGAGGCGTCGGCGTAGCCGATGGTCCCCTCGCCGTCGGTCACGGTCTGGACGACGCCCGAGGTGCCCTGCGCGGACTGCCCGCCGGGGACGGGCCAGTCACCGCTCGGCTCGTGCGGCCACGCCTCCGGCGCGGTCGCGGCCAGGTACTCGGTGAAGTTCTCGGTGGTCCCGGACTCGTCGGAGCGGTTGACCGGCGTGATGGGCAGGTCGGGGAGCGTGACGTCGGGGTTCTCCGCCGCGATCTCGGGGGCGTTCCAGGTGGTGATCTTCTGGTCGAAGATGCCGGCGATCGTCGCCGGGGACAGGTCGAGCGAGTCGACGCCCTCGAGGCTGAAGACCACCGCGATCGGGGAGATGTAGAGCGGGAGCTCCGCGACCTCGCCGCTGACGCAGCGGTCGGCCGCCTGGGCCAGCTCGTCCTCCTTGAGCGCCGCGTCCGAGCCGGCGAACTGCGTGCCGCCCTCGAGGAACTGCGTGCGGCCACCGCCCGACCCGACCGGGTCGTAGGCGACGGAGACGTCGGGGTTGGTGCTCTGGAACCCGGCGATCCACGCCTGCATCGCGGACTCCTGCGAGCTCGCGCCGGCGCCCTCCAGCTGGCCGCTGAGGGTCGAGACCTCCTCGCTGTCGGGGGACCCCGGGGCGGCCGGGTCGGCCTCCACCGCGTTGTCCGAGCCGCACGCTGCGAGGGTCAGCGAGAGCGCGCCGATGGCGACCACGGTCGCCGGCCGGCTGAGTCGGTCGATCTTCACTGTGTTCCGTCCTGTCGATCGGTGCCGGGGCGGTCTGCCCCAGCACCTCGGACGGTAGGGAGCCCGGATGACCGGCGACCCGGACCGTGGTGAACGCCGGGTGAACGCGACGGGACGGTTGGGTCCTGCTCCGTGGTGAGGATCTGCTCAGTCGTCGGCGAGCTTGTACCCCAGGCCGCGGACCGTCTGCAGCCGGACGGGGTTGCCCGGGTCGGCCTCGATCTTCGCGCGGATGCGCTTGACGTGGACGTCGAGCGTCTTCGTGTCGCCCACGTAGTCCGAGCCCCAGACACGGTCGATGAGCTGACCGCGCGTGAGCACACGGCCGGCGTTGCGCATGAGGTACTCGAGCAGCTCGAACTCCTTGAGCGGGAACGCCGTCGGTGCGCCGTCGATCTCGACCGTGTGCCGCTCGGGGTCGAGGCGCACGCTGCCCACCTCGAGCGCGCCGTCGTCGGGCTGCTCCGGGACCTCCGCGCGGCGGCGCAGGACGGCCCGGATCCGCGCGAGCAGCTCGCGGGACGAGTACGGCTTGGTGACGTAGTCGTCGGCCCCGATCTCCAGGCCGACGACCTTGTCGATCTCGCTGTCCTTGGCCGTGAGCATGATCACGGGGACCGAGCTCGTCTGCCGCAGCCGTCGGCACACCTCGATCCCGCTGAGCCCGGGCAGCATGAGGTCGAGCAGGACGAGGTCCGCGCCGCCGCGGGCGAACTCGTCGAGGGCCTCAGGCCCGGTCGCGGCGACCGAGACGTCGAAACCCTCCTTGCGGAGCAGGTAGGACAGGGGGTCGCGGTAGGACTCCTCGTCCTCGACCACGAGGATGCGCGTCATGCGCCGTCTCCTTGTTCTGGCACGCCGGCGGACGCCAGCGGCAGGCGGATGGTGAACGTCGAGCCCTGTCCCGGCTCCGACCACACGGTGACCTCGCCACCGTGGTCGGCGGCGATGTGCTTGACGATGCTCAGCCCGAGGCCGGTGCCGCCCGTGTCGCGCGACCGGGCCTCGTCGACGCGGTAGAAGCGCTCGAACAGGCGGTCCTGCACGGCGGCGGGGATGCCGATGCCCTGGTCGACGACGGCGACCTCGACGAGGCCGGCGTCCCGGCGCAGGGTCGTCCCGACCGCGATCCGCGTGCCCGCGTCCGAGTAGGCGATCGCGTTGTCGAGCAGGTTGCGCACGGCGGTGACGAGCAGGTCGTGGTCGCCCCAGACGTGCGCGCCGTGGTCGCCGCCGGACTCGAGCACGATGTCCTTGCCGGTGGCGCCGGTCCGGGCGCGGTCCACGGCCTCGTGCACGACGTCGTCCAGCGGCACGGCACGCGCCTGGCCGAGGGGGTCGGCGACCTGGAGGCGTGAGAGCTCGATGATCTCCTGCACGAGGTGGGACAGCCGGGTCGACTCCGTCTGGATGCGGCCCGCGAACCGACGCACGGCCTCCGGGTCGTCGGCGGCGTGCTCGACCGTCTCCGCCAGCAGGGCGAGCGCCCCGACGGGCGTCTTCAGCTCGTGCGAGACGTTGACGACGAAGTCGCGGCGGATCGCCTCGACGCGTCGGGCCTCCGTCCGGTCCTCCGCGAGCACGAGCACGTGCCGGATGCCCAGCGGCGCGACCCGCAGCTGCAGGAGCACGGTGCCGCTCCCCAGCGGGCCGCGCGGCAGCTCGAGCTCGACGTCCCGGATGTCGCCGTCGCGCGCCGTGCTCCCGATGAGGGCCCGCACGTCCTCGTGCGCGACCTGGTCGCTGCGGACGAGCCCGAACGCGTGGGCCGCGGCGCTGGCGCGGACGACGGCGCCCTCGCGCGTCGCGACGACCGCGGCGGAGCGCAGGAC
>CAUQTR010000082.1:0-7507 GCA_963521045.1 uncultured Actinotalea sp. | reverse complement strand
GCCCGGAGGACCGCCGCCCGTGGCTGCGCACGCGTCGTGTGCGAGCGGGTGCGCCCGGCGTCAGGGACGCCCGAGCGCGCGGTACACCCAGCCGGCCGCGCGCCACTTGCCCGGGTCGAGCACGTTGCGCCCGTCGACGATGCGCTTGCCCGCGACGACGTCCCCGAACTCGTGCGGGTCGAGCTCGCGGTAGTCCGACCACTCGGTCGCGAGCACGACGACGTCGGCACCGGCCGCCGCCTCCTGGGCGGTGGCCGCGAAGGTCAGCGTCGGCCACGCCATCTCGGCGTTGGGGACCGCCTCCGGATCCGTGACCACGACCGTCGCGCCCTGGAGCGCCATCTGGGCGGCGACGCTCAGGGCGGGGGAGTCGCGCACGTCGTCGCTGTTCGGCTTGAAGGCCGCACCCAGGACGGCGACCTTGCGCCCCACGATCGACCCGTCGCAGACCTCGCGGGCGAGGTCGACCATCCGCACCCGGCGGCGCATGTTGATCGAGTCCACCTCGCGCAGGAAGGACAGGGCCTGGTCCACGCCCAGCTCGCCGGCCCGGGCCATGAAGGCGCGGATGTCCTTGGGCAGGCACCCACCCCCGAAGCCGAGGCCCGCGTTGAGGAACCGGCGTCCGATCCGCTCGTCGTGGCCGATCGCGTCCGCGAGCTGCGTCACGTCCGCCCCGGTCGCCTCGCACAGCTCGGCCATCGCGTTGATGAACGAGATCTTCGTCGCGAGGAACGAGTTGGCCGCGACCTTGACCAGCTGTGCGGTCGCGTAGTCCGTGACGACCTGGGGCGTGCCGTCCGCCAACGGTGTCGCGTAGACCTCGTCGAGCACCGCCTGGGCGTGCGGCGCCGCGGCGTCCGCGGGCAGCCCGTAGACCAGCCGGTCGGGGTGCAGGGTGTCCTGCACCGCGAAGCCCTCGCGCAGGAACTCGGGGTTCCAGACCAGCGTCGCCTCGGGCTGGACGTCCATCAGGCGCTCCGCGACCCGCTCCGCGGTGCCGACGGGGACCGTCGACTTGCCGACGAGCACGTCGCCCGGGGCGACGTGGGGCAGCAGGCCGTCCACGGCGGCGTCGACGAAGCGCAGGTCCGCCGCGTTCTCCCGCCGCTTCTGAGGCGTGCCGACGCAGACGAAGTGCACCTGCGCCCCGGCGGCCTCGGACATGTCGGTCGTGAACCGCAGCCGCCCCGTCGCCATCGTCTCCTCGAGCAGCTCGGGGAGACCGGGCTCGAAGAACGGGGCACGCCCGCTGGCCAGGAGCTCGACCTTGGTCTGGTCGACGTCGATCCCGACGACGTCGTGACCCAGCTTCGCCATGCACGCGGCGTGGACCGCGCCGAGATAACCGCAACCGATGACCGAGACGCGCATCAGGACTGACCTTCCTTCGGGATGAACAGGGGTGCCACGGCCGGCGCGAGGTAGGCGCTGTACGGCGTGGAGACGTGCGAGGCGTCGCGGTAGACGAGCATGTTGCCGACCACCACGGGGCACTTGCGCTCGGTGCAGAACCAGTCGAGCGGCTCGATGGTCGCCACGTCGATGACCTCGAGCGTGCTGGCCATCTGCTCGTGCCTGCCGGGGAAGCTGTAGGCGTCCTCGCGCATGTTCATGCACGGCTCGACCTTCGACAGGTTGTTCGCCACGCAGTCCGGTGCGTTGCCGGCCGGGACCGGCGTGTCGAGGACGTACAGCACCGGGGTGCCGCTCTGCCGGATGGTCGACATGGTGCGCGCGGTGGCGTCCGCCCACTCCACGTTGGTGACCTGGTTGCCCGGCACGCTGTCGCTCTGCGAGACGACGACGATGTCCGGCGCCAGGGCCTCGACGTTGCCGAGGGTCTGCTCCCGCCAGTCGAGGCACTCGGTGTAGGTCCGGTTGCCCAGCTGGGGTGCCGTCACCTCGAGGTCGGCGACCGGGCAGGCCGCCTTCGTCCAGGCGACGAGGCGCCAGCCCTGCTCCTGGGCCTGGGCGTCGAGCGCCGGCAGCCACTGCTGCGCGTGGGAGTCGCCGACGAGGACCATCGTGTGCTCGCCGTCCGGGTCGCCGTAGACGCAGTCGCCCTGCTCGACCTGGAGGAAGTCCGCGTGGCAGCCGTCGAGCGAGCTCACCGGCTGGTCGCCGCGGATGGCGTCCAGGGCCGGCGTGAGGTTGCTCGGCGCCTCCTGGGTCAGGGTGCCGCGAGCGACCTCCTGCATGATCGCGCCCGTGTCCGAGGCCGCGATCTCGACCGCCTGGCCGTTGCCGACCAGGTTCGGCACGGTGGTGGCGACCGCGAACGCCGTCGTGGCGGAGACCGCCGCGAGGGAGAACCCGATCGGGAGCCAGAGCACCTTCTTGAGCCGGGACCGCAGGGCGGGGTTCTCGACCAGGTAGTACATGAGGACGGCCACCCACAGGCTGAGCGCCGCGATCTCGAGCTGGACGACCCACGAGAGCTTGTAGCCCAGGATCATCGGGAACAGGATCAGCATCGGCCAGTGCCACAGGTACCAGGCGTACGAGACCTTGCCGATGCCCTGCATGGGCCGGAGCCCGAGCACGAGCTCGGCGCTGCCCAGCGACGGCCGGCAGCCGGCGCCGATGACGAGCGCGGTCGCCAGCACCGGCAGCAGCGCTGCCGTGCCGGGGAACACGGTCTCGTCGGTGTAGGCGAGGCCCGCCACGAGGATCCCCGCGACGCCCGCCCAGGAGAGGACGGCGGCGAGGCGCGGCGGCATCTTCGCGAGGTAGCCCGCGCCGGCGGCGAGCAGCGCGCCGACACCGAGCTCCCAGGCCCGGGTGTGCAGCGAGAAGTACGCCATCGGCTGGTTGGTGACGGTCAGCTGCAGCGCGGCCAGGAACGACGCGGCGCTCACGGCGGCGATGACGACGACGACCGCGGTGCGGAAGCGGCGCCGGAAGGCCCACGCCGTGGCCATGAGGAGCAGCGGCCACAGGAGGTAGAACTGCTCCTCCACCGCGAGCGACCAGTAGTGCTGCAGCGGGCTCTCGGGCCCGGACGCCTGCTGGTAGTTCACGCCCTCGGCCGCGAACCGGTAGTTGATCGCGTACAGGGCGGCCCACAGCGCGTCCGTGGTCACCGTGCGGACCTGGAACAGCGAGTCCCAGATGCGCACCCCGACGACCGTCACCACGAGGACGACGGCGGCGGGGACAGCGAGACGCTGGAAGCGGCCCGCGTAGAAGGAGCGGAAGCTGATCTTGCCGGTCTTCTCGATCTGGCGGAGCAGGCCGCCCGTGATGAGGAAGCCCGAGATGACGAAGAAGACGTCGACACCCACGTAGCCGCCGGTGATGCCGGGGACGTTGGCGTGGTAGAGCACGACGAGCAGCACGGCGATGGCGCGCAGGCCCTGGATGTCCGGGCGCCAGCGGCGCAGGCCGGCCTCCGGCTGCGGTCGCGGCGCGCCGCCGTCGGGCCGGGCGGCCGACAGACGACGGCGCAGCGCGGCGCCGGCCCCGAGCGCGGACTCGCGGAGCTTGTTCGCGACCGCGACCGAGATGGGCTCGGCGTTCGTCCGCTGGAACAGGATCGGCACGAGCACGTAGGAGGAGATGCCCGCGAGCAGGATCATCGCCCAGAAGTTGCCGATGCCGAACTCGAGCACGCCACGGGCGAGGCCGAGCCAGATGAACGTCTGCGTCGCGGCGATCCAGACCTTGGCGACCCGGAGGACCGTGACGCCGAGCGGCGTCGTGCGGCCCTGCTTGGCGGCCTGGCCGGCCTGGCCGGTCGCCACCCACTCACGGGTGCGGCCCGTGAGCACGTGGAAGATCGCGACCGCGTGGGCGAACGAGTAGAGCGCCTGCACGCGCAGGACGTCGATGCGCCAGCGCGAGCGGAACATCACCGGCAGCACGAGCAGCCACATGAGGAGCGCGCCGACGAGATAGAGGGAGTTCCGCGGGAAGACGTACTGCGGCAGCAGCCAGAGCATCGCCAGCGCGGGCAGCGCCGTCGTGAAGACGTTCAGCGCGGTGGTGATGTAGTAGAGGAAGCCGGCCCAGAACGCGAGCCGCTGGCGCGGGGCGATGTGCGGGTCGTTGTGGAACGTCGAGTCCGCCAGCAGGCTCATCGAGCCCGTGCACCAGCGGTACTGCTGGTTGAGGAACGGCAGCACCTCGTCCGGGCAGAGGCCCTTGGACACGAGGATCGGGACGTACCGCAGGCCGTAGCCGGCCTTCATGAGGTTCACGCCGGTGTGGACGTCCTCGCTGTGACCGATCTGGGCGAACCCGCCGGCCGCGTCGAGCGCCTTGCGGCGGTAGACCGCGCACGTGCCGACGCAGATCGCCGCGTTCGACCGGTCGCGGGCCGGCTGGATCCACCGGTAGAAGAGCTCCTGGGTCGCGCCGGCGCAACGCTGCAGCCAGTTCATGCCCGGGTGCGTGTCGAAGAACTGCGGGGACTGGACGATGCCCACGTCCTCCTGCTCGAAGTACGGCACGAGCTCGGAGAGGTAGTCGGGGCGCGGCACGAAGTCCGCGTCGAAGATCGCGATGAGGTCGCCGTCGGACTGCTCGTAGCCGAACCGCAGGTTGCCGGCCTTCTTCAGGCGGCCGCGGTCGGGACGCGTGCGGTAGGTGAAGCCGTACCCCTCGGCGAGGCGGCGCACCTCGTCACGTGCCGAGTCGTCGAGCACGTAGACGGTGATCGGGGCGGGCCACACGAGCGCCGCGACGTGGCGGTAGGTGTTCGCGAGCACGTCGAGGGCCTCGCCCGCCGTGGGCAGGAACACGTCCACGGACGGGTGGGTCTCGGGGGCGTACTCGAGCACCCGCAGCTCGTGGTCCATCCGGTCGACCCGCTTGGCGCGGGTGCTCGACAGGAGGCTGACCACCAGGGCGACGGCGTAGAGCGAGAACGGCGCCAAGAACCACAGCACCCGGGTGTCCGAGAGGCTGAAGCGCATGATGCTCACGCCGATGAGCGCGAACGAGAGCGACTGGACGAGGAGGAGCCAGCGGTGCTGGCGCCCCATGTACCAGTACTTCTCCGCATCGGTCGGCGGGCTGGGGAGCCACGCGGTGCCGGTGTCGGGGATCGTGGTGGTGGCCGGACGCTGCTGCGTCGGGCTCAGTGGTGTCGTCGGGCTGTCTGGACCAGGGCGCGAGTCGACGGACATGCGCACCTCCCGGGAGCTAGTGGACCTGCGATGGAGCCAGGACCACGTCGTCCCCCGGGGTGGAGCGGGACCTTGGTCCCAGCCGTCCGGTGGGCCAAAACTAGAGCCGTTCGGGTGAATGTCGGGGCTCCGACGGGTGAAATCTATGTTTCGCCGCAATCGGTCGACGAGCGGACACAACTGGCGACAAAATGCAAAGCCGCTGGTGAAGCGGCACTGTGACCGCTGTGACCGCGAGTCGCGGTTACCCGCCTCACATGACCACGTGCTGAGACGCGGTCGATGATCGAGTTCTGCACAGATGTGGACAGAACGGTGCATAACCCGCGGGACTCACGGAATGCCCCGTTCACGGACGATCGCCGCGTCGCGCACCGATCGCATTCCCTGACGCCCCTTGTCAGCGGGCCGCCGCCGTGCCCGTCAGAGCGACCGACCGGGCGGTGCCGTTGACCGCCCGGAGCGTCCACGTCGACGGGTAGCCGGGGTAGAGCCCTGTGACCGTCAGGCTCGGCGTCCCGACCGGCACGTCGGGGCGGGTCGTGGCGCCGACCGAGACGCGCCAGGCGGTGGTCCCGGGCGGTGGAGCGGGGAAGGTGAACGTGAGCGACCCGCTGCCTGGCGTGACGGTCGGGGCTGTCGGCGTGGCGAGCGGTGTCACCGCGCCGTTGCTCGGGACGGTCAGCCCGCCGAACGGCACGCCGTCCCATGCCCCTGCGGCGGCCGTGAGCGACCACGTGACCGGAGAGCCGGTCGGGACGGCCACCGTCGTCGTGGTGGCGGTGATCGGGATGGTCGTCGTCGCGCCGCCCACGGTGAGCAGCCACGCCGCAGCGCCCGCGGGTGCTCTGGGCAGCGTCACGAGCACCGCGGGACCGGTGACGGTCAGGTAGGGGTCGTACTGCTGCGCCATCGCGGTGAACGACCCCGCCGTCGGAGCGGACTCGAGCTGCGTGTCCCCGGTCACCGCCACCGCGCTGAGGGCGAGCGTGTGGCTCGTCCCGTTCACCAGGCCCGTCAGCCAGTACACCGGCGTGCCCACGGGCACGAGCTGCAAGGGCCGACCGTCGAGCACCAGCCGCCAGTGGGTGGTGCCGAGCGGGGGAGCCGGCAGCGTCACCCTGGCGCCGCCCGACCGCGCCTCGACCACCGGACGGGCGGGGCGTGCCGGGACGATCACGACGGGGGTGGACGGTGCGGATGCGGCCGACGTCGAACCGCCCGTGCCGGTGGCCTGGACGCGGTGGCGCAGCAGCCGGCCGAGCAGGCCGGGCTCGGGGACCAGCGCGGACTCGCCGGGGTGGGTGACGCTGCACGACGCCGGCGTCTGGTCCGCGCAGACCATCCACTCGCCGGTGAGATGGGTCGCGCCGCGCCACGTCCCCGTCGAGCCCGTCATGGGGCTGCCGACGAGCGGTGTGCCCGAGACGACGGGCGGGACGAGCACGAGGGGGGGCCGGCACCGGCCGGTCCTCGGGGACGTACCAGCCGGACGTCAGCGCGGTGCGCACGGCGTCCAGCGCGGCCGGGTCGCGGTCGATCCGCCAGTCGGCGCGCGACGGTGCGTTGAACCACGTGAACCCGACGGCGCGCGGTGTGCGCAGGAAACGGGCGAGGAGGTCCTCGATCATGGCCGCCCGGGCCGGACCGGGCAGGACGCCGGTCTCGGCGAAGTACACGGGTGCCGCCGGCGCGACGGCGTCCAGCTGGCGCAGGGTCGGGGCGACCGTGGTGGTCCAGGTGTCCGACGTGGCGTCGAGGTAGACGCTCAGCGCCGCCCAGTCCACGTAGTCGTCGCCCGGGTAGAAGGGGCCGAGGTCGGGTGCCGAGGCGGTGTCGAGGGAGGTCGGCGACCAGACCCACAGCACGTTGTCGACCCCGAGACCCGCGAACAGGTCGTGCACGTGCCGGTACGCGCCGACGTAGTCGGCGGGGGTGTTGCCGTGCACACCCGCGCCCCACGGGTACCACGACCCGTTCATCTCGTGCGCGAACCGCACGGCGACGGGTGCTCCCACGGCCCCGATCCGGGTCGCCTGCTCGCGCAGGTAGGCGTCGTGGACGCCCGCGGCCACGTCGCGCAGCGGGTACCTGTTCTCGCTCGGCGCGGTGGGGTCGAACGGTTCCCAGGTGATCATGGGCATGGCGCCCGCGTCGCTCAGAGCGCGCAGCGCGGCGGTGTTCACCGGGTACCGGAAGGAGGTGAAGGTCAGCGCGACGTCGGCCTGCCGCCCGAGCGCGGCCTCGAACGCGTCGAGCGCGACCGTCGAGGTCGGGAGGCCCTCGGTCCCGACGCCGAACGCCATGCGAGGGAAGCAGGTGGGGGCGAGCGGTGCGCATGGTGCGGCCGCCACCGCGGTGGCGGCCGCAGGCGC
>CAUQTR010000081.1:0-7570 GCA_963521045.1 uncultured Actinotalea sp. | reverse complement strand
GCGCTCGACCGCTCGCCCGACCGCACGCGCGCCGCCCTCGAGGAGCTCTCGGAGACCGGGCGGTCGGCGCTGGCGGACATGCGCCGCGTGCTGGGCGTGCTGCACGGGACCGAGGAGAGCGAGGGCGAGGATCCCGGCGAGGCCGAGGCCCCGTTCGACCCGCAGCCGACGTCGCACGACCTCGTGACGCTCGTGGAGCGGTTCCGGACCGCGGGGCTGCCCGTCCG
Source organism: uncultured Actinotalea sp. (assembly GCA_963521045.1). Taxonomy (GTDB): domain Bacteria; phylum Actinomycetota; class Actinomycetes; order Actinomycetales; family Cellulomonadaceae; genus Actinotalea. The sequence goes on along the minus strand of CAUQTR010000081.1, from coordinate 7,343 downwards.
GTCGACGGGCGTCGGGGTCGACGTGCTGCCGGCCGACACGAGCCTCCAGCTGGCCGCCTACCGGATCGTGCAGGAGGCCCTGACCAACGCGCTGCGCTACGCGCGCGGCACCGCGGGGGTCGAGCTCGCGCTCCGGCGCGCCACGGGCGGCATCGAGATCGTCGTCCTCGACCACGGGCCTGCGGTCCCGGTCGAGGGCAGCCAGGGCGCGGCGCGCGGCCTCATCGGCATGCGCGAACGCGCCGCGGTGTACGGCGGGACGGTCGACGCCGGCCCGTACGGGAACGGCTGGCGCGTGCGCGCGCTGCTGCCGTGGCACGAGGGGACGAGATGACGAGGATCCTGCTGGTCGACGACCAGGCGCTGCTCCGGATGGGCTTCCGCCTGGTCCTCGAGGCCGAGGACGGGTTCGAGGTCGTCGGCGAGGCCGGGGACGGGCGTGCTGCGTTCGACCAGGTCACGGCCTTGCGCCCGGATGTGGTGCTCATGGACGTGCGGATGCCGGGGACCAACGGCATCGACGCGACCGAGCGCATCGTCGCGGCGCACCCGGACACGCGCGTGCTCATCCTCACGACGTTCGACCTGGACGAGTACGCGTTCGCCGCACTGCGTGCGGGGGCGAGCGGCTTCCTGCTCAAGGACGCCCGGCCCGCGGAGCTGGTCGCGGCGGTGCGCGCGGTCGCGTCCGGCGACGCCGTCGTCTCGCCGCGCGTGACGCGGCGGATGCTCGAGCTCTTCTCCGGCCAGCTGCCCGCGGCCGGCCCGGAGCGCGCTCCCGGCGGGCCGGACCCGCGCCTCGCCGAGCTCACGCCCCGCGAGCTGGAGGTGCTGCGCTGCGTCGCGGACGGCCTGTCCAACGCGGAGGTCGCCGAGCGCCTCTTCCTCTCGGAGGCGACGGTCAAGACGCACGTCGGCCGCGTGCTCGCGAAGCTCGGGGTCCGTGACCGGGTGCAGGCCGTGGTGCTCGCCTACGAGACCGGACTCGTCCGGGCATCGGCCGGCTGACGCGCGTCGCGCGCGGCACCCACCCACGGGGCCGCGTCGTGGCACGGCGTGGTCGGGCACCGTCCGGACCCGCCTGCGAGAGTGGGCGGATGAGCTCCGCGACGACGCCCGGCCCGCTGCGCAACTGGGCGAAGAACCACACCTACCGCGCCGACGTGCTGCACGAGCCGGCCACGATCGAGCAGCTGCAGGACCTCGTCGCGCGCACGCCGCGGCTGCGCGTCCTCGGCAGCCGGCACTGCTTCAACGACGTGGCGGACAGCGAGGCGCTCGTCTCGTTGGAGCGCCTGCCCGAGGTCGTCGAGCTGGACGAGTCCGCGCGGACGGTGCGGGTCTCGGGCGGAATCCGCTACGGCACGCTCGCGCAGCGCCTGCACCCGCGGGGCTGGGCGGTGCACAACCTCGCGTCCCTGCCGCACATCTCGGTGGCCGGTGCCGTCGCGACCGCGACCCACGGCTCGGGCGACCGCAGCGGGAACCTCGCCTCGGCGGTGCGCGGGCTCGAGATCCTGCGGTCCGACGGTGAGCTCGTCACGCTCACCGCCGACGACGCCGACCTGGCCGGCGCCGTCGTCCACCTCGGCGCGCTCGGCGTCGTCGTCGCCGTGACGCTCGCGGTCGAACCGGCCTACGACGTCGCCCAGGAGGTCCGCACGGGCCTGCCGTGGGACGCCGCCCTCGAGCACCTCGACGAGATCACCGCGAGCGCGGACAGCGTGAGCCTCTTCACGGACTGGCGGGGTGACGCCGTCGGGCAGGTGTGGCGCAAGGTGCGCGTGCCGGCGGGCGCCCGTGCCGACCGTGCCGACCGTGCCGTGCGGCACTTCGGTGCGCTCGCGGCCGCGGAGCAGATGCACCCGCTCGCGGGCGTGGACCCGGTGAGCACCACGGCGCAGCTGGGGGTGCCGGGCCCGTGGCACGAGCGGCTGCCGCACTTCCGGATGGAGTTCACGCCGAGCCACGGCGACGAGCTGCAGTCGGAGTACCTCGTGCCGCGCGAGCACGCACCGGACGCGCTGCGGGCGGTCCGGGCCATGGCCGACCGGGTCGCACCCCTGCTCCTGGTGAGCGAGGTCCGCACGATCGCCGCGGACCACCTGTGGCTCTCCACGGCCTACGGCCGCGCGTCGGTCGGCCTGCACTTCACCTGGAAGCCGCTCCAGGACGACGTCGTCTCGTTGCTGCCCGCGCTCGAGGGCGCGCTCGCACCGTTCGCCGCCCGGCCGCACTGGGGCAAGCTCTTCGCCGACGCCGACCGCGATCTCGCGACCCTCTACCCGCGCATGCCCGACTTCCGCGACCTGGTCGCCCGCATGGACCCCCGCGGCGCCTTCCGCAACGACTACCTCGAGCGCCACGTCCTCACGTAACAGGCGCCGACCCCACCCCCGACCCCCACCCCCCGCAAACTGGAGCGTCGCGGCCCCGACACGCGAGCGTGTCGGGCGCGAACGCTCCAGTCTGCGGGGGTGGGTGGGTGGTCAGCGGCGGGTGGTGCCGATGATGTCGACGACGAAGACGAGCGTGTCCGTGCCGCCGATGCCGGCGGCGGGCTGGCCGCGGTCGCCGTAGCCCAGGTGGGGCGGGATCGACAGGAGCACGCGCGAGCCCACGGGCTGGCCGACGAGGCCCTCGTCCCAGCCACCGATGACGGCGCCGACGCCGATGGGGAAGGAGATCGACGACCCGCGGTCGTAGGAGTTGTCGAACATCCGGCCGCCCCACACCTGGCCGTAGTAGTTGACCTCGATGTCGTCGCCCGCCTCGACGAGCTCGCCGTCGCCCTGGGAGATCACCTGGACACCCAGGTCCTGCGGGGCCGCGGTGTCCGGGAACGTCAGGACCGGCTTGTCGCCGAAGGACCCCGACGCGGTGGGCAGGGAGGTGTGCTCGGCCATGGATCGCCTCTCGTCACGGCCGACGCCGGGTGCGCGGCCAGCGTCCATCGTGCCGCAGGTCGGGCGGGACCGCAGGCGCGTGCCCCGACGTCCCGGCTGCGCCGGCCGCGAGGCCCGCGGTCGGCGTCAGCGGGTGAGCCGGAACCGCCGTCCGCTGACGTGCACGGCCTCGACGGCCACGACCTCGGGCTTCTCCGTCCCGACCCAGGGCCGCAGCGTCGTCGCCGTCTCCTCGGCCTCCTCGGCAGTCAGCCGGCGGGCCACGCCGCGCAGCACCGCGCTCGACGCCTCCGCACCGTCGACGCGGTCCACCTCGAACGCGACCGTCTTGCCGACGACGACCCCGAACAGCTTGCTCCCCGGCGCCGTGCGGAACAGGACCTGCCGCCCGACGACGACGTGGTTGACGGGTGCGATGTCGACCTCCGCACCCACGTGGTAGGCCAGACGGCCGACCTGCTCCCGGCGCAGGAGCTCCCACGCCTCGTCCTCGGTCAGCGGCTCACCGGCCGCACCGGTCACAGCGACGTCCTCGTCCTCCATGGCACACCCCCTCCCGGGCAGCTCCACCGTATCCGCGCGGCTCTCGCACCACCCGGGACCGGTGGTCCCAGGGTCGCGGTCCGTCGCGGACGGACTCACATGCGGTCGGCGAGCCACCGGATCTGGCGCGCCTGCTGGTAGGCCTGCCCGCCCTCGTGCTCGTTGAAGGGGTACTCCACGATCTGCGTGGCGGGGGCGGCGTCAGCCGCGCTCTCGTGACCCGCGTAGTGGTTGTACGCGGCGTAGACCGTCGACGGCGGGCAGATCGGGTCCATGAGCGCCACGGAGAACAGCGCGTCGGCGCGCGCCCTCCGCCCGAGGTGCACCCCGTCGAGGTAGGCGAGCGTGCGGAAGGCCGCGTCGACGTGGTCGCGGTGCACCGACAGGTACCGGACGATCTCGCCGTAGGGGTCGCTCGCGGTGATCTCGGTGGCCCGGCGGAAGTGGCACAGGAAGGGGACGTCCGGCATCGCCGCCACGAGGTCGGGCACGAGCCCGGCGACCGCGAGCGTGATCCCGCCGCCCTGGCTGGCCCCGGCCACCGCCACGCGCGCCGGGTCGACGTCGGGCAGGGCGCGGGCCGCGTCGACCGCGCGCACCGCGTCGGTGAACAGACGCCGGTAGTAGTGCTGCTCGGGGTCGAGGATCCCGCGCGTCATGACGCCGGGGACCTGCGGGCCGGTGCCGGCGTCGTCGGGGGTGTGCCCGCCCGAGCCCCACGTGCTCCCCTGCCCGCGCGTGTCCATGAAGAGGTGCGCGTAGCCGGCGGCCGCCCAGGCGAGGCGCTCGTGCGGCAGCCCTCGGCCGCCGCCGTAGCCCTGGTACTCCACGACGACCGGCAGCGCCTCGCGCGTGCCCGCCGGCCGCGTGAGCCAGGCCTTGATCGGCTGCCCGCCGAATCCGGCGAACGTCACGTCGTGCACCTCGACGAGTCGCAGCCCGGTCTCGACGGGCACGACCCGCAGACCGAGGTCGTGCGAGCGCGCGTCGTCGAGCGTGCGCCGCCAGAAGTCGTCGAGGTCGTCCGGCTCGTCGAGCTCGGGACGGTACGCGCGCAGCTCGTCCAGGGGCAGGTCGAACAGGGGCACGGCGTCTCCTTCGTGACGTGCCGACGTCGTCCCGCCATCGGGACGGTCCGCGGATCGAAACGATACAGGCGCGCCCGGAGCCTCAGCGCGCGAGGAAGCCCAGGAGGTCGTGCCGGGTCAGGACGCCCACGGGGTCGCCGTCCTCGACGACCATGAGCGCGTCGGCCCCCTGGAGGGCGCCGCGCGCGGCCTCGACGTCCTCACCCACACCGATGAGCGGCAGCGGCGCGGCCATGTGCTTGTCGACCCGGTCCGCGAGCTGCGCCCGGCCGCTGAACACCGCGTCGAGCAGCGCGCGCTCGCTGACGGCGCCCGCCACCTCGCCGGACTTCACCGGCGGCTCGGCCTTGACCACGGGCATCTGGGAGACGCCGTACTCGTGCAGGATCTCGATCGCGTCGCGCACCGTGTCGCTGGGGTGGGCATGCACGAGCGCGGGGATCTCGCCCGACTTGCCGCGCAGCACGTCGCCGACCACGGTGCCGCCCTGAGCGTGCAGGAACCCGTAGGACCGCATCCACGAGTCGTTGAAGATCTTCGACAGGTACCCGCGGCCGCCGTCCGGAAGCAGCACGACGATCAGCGCGCGCGCCGCGGCCTCCGGGTCCTCCTCCTGCAGCCGCTCCGCGAGGCGCAGCGCCGCGACCACGGCCATGCCGCACGAGCCGCCGACGAGGAGTCCCTCCTCGCGCGCGAGGCGACGCGTCATCGCGAACGAGTCCGCGTCGCTGACGGCGATGATCTCGTCGGGGACGGCCGGGTCGTACGCCGTCGGCCAGAAGTCCTCGCCCACGCCCTCGACGAGGTAGGGCCGTCCGTCGCCGCCCGAGTAGACCGAACCCGCCGGGTCGGCGCCGACGACGTGGACCCGCCCGCCCGCGGCCGCCTCGCGGTCCGCGCTGACGTCCTTGAGGTAGCGCCCGGTGCCGGTGATGGTGCCGCCCGTGCCGACGCCCGTGACGAAGTGCGTCACGCGGCCGTCCGTGTCGGCCCAGATCTCCGGTCCAGTGGACTCGTAGTGGCTGGCCGGGCCGTTCTGGTTGGCGTACTGGTTCGGCTTCCAGGCGCCCTCGATCTCGCGCACGAGGCGGTCGGAGACCGAGTAGTAGGAGTCGGGGTGCTCGGGCGCCACGGCCGTGGGCGTGACGACGACCTCCGCGCCGTACGCCGCGAGCACGTCCCGCTTGTCCTGGGAGACCTTGTCCGGGCACACGAACACGCAGCGGTAGCCCCTGCGCTGCGCGACGAGCGCGAGCCCGACGCCGGTGTTCCCGCTCGTCGGCTCCACGATCGTGCCGCCCGGCTTCAGCTCACCCGAGGCCTCGGCGGCCTCGATCATCTTGAGCGCGATGCGGTCCTTCACCGAGCCGCCAGGGTTGAGGTACTCGACCTTGGCCAGGACGGTGGCCGCGAGGCCCTCGGTGACGGTGCTCAGCCGGACGAGCGGCGTGCCGCCCACCAGGTCCGAGATGTGCTCGGCGTACTTCACGTGAGGTCCACTCCAGACGGGGATGCGCACGCCGGCCGGCGTGACGACGGGTACTGCAGCGGCGGGGGGGGGGGCCGCGCGCCCCGCGGGGGGGGGGCGGGGGGCGACGGGGGGCGGGCGCGGTGGGTCGCGCGCCGTCCTTCTGCGTGGGGCTGCCGTGGGCGACCCCGCGTCACTCGCGGTTGAACATCGCGAGCAGGCGCAGGATCTCCAGGTAGAGCCAGACGAGCGTGACGATGAGGCCGAAGGCGGCGCTCCAGGCGAACTTCGCCGGCGCGCCCTGCTCGACGCCACGCTTGATCGCGTCGAAGTCCATGATCAGCGATGCGGCGGCCAGACCGACCGCGAAGAGGCCGACCGCGATGCCCATCCAGCCGTTGCGCAGCGGCCCGAAGCCGTCGCTCGCCATGAAGAACGACAGGACGAAGTTGAGCAGCGAGAACGCCATGTAGCCGACCAGCGAGATGAGCAGCCAGCGCGTGAACTTCGGCGTGACCCGCACGCGGCCGCTCTTGAAGAGGAACAGCGCCGCACCGAAGGTCGCGAACGTGCCGAGCACCGCCTGGAGCACGATCGGCTGGACCGACGTCCCGTCGAACGTCATGTTCTGGAACGCGAGGCTGATGCCGCCGAGGAACACGCCCTCCGCGACCGTGTACGCCACGATGAGCGCGGGGCTGGGGTTCTTCTTGAACGCGTTGACCAGGCCGAGCACGAGGCCGACGACCATGCCGATCGGCCAGAGGCCGGGCGCGAAGCGGAACGTCGCCGCGGCGACGACGACGAGCAGGAGGAGCAGACCGCCGGTCTTGATGATGACGTCGTCGTACGTCAGCCGACCCGTGTCCCGGGTCGTGGCCGTGCCCGCGCCGTACATCTGCTCGAGCGTCCGGGCGTCGACCGCCTGGCCGGCGGCGGTACCCGCCTGCGCTCCGTAGCCGTAGGGGGTGTCCTGGGGCGTCCCGTACGGGTTCGGCCGCACGGCCGTCCCGCGACGCGGCTTGCCGAAGACGTCGCTGCTGTTGAAGACGGGGTTGCTCATCGTGCCTCCTGGTCGCGGCGCCAGGCCCCTCGGCGAGGGACCGGCTGGTGTCGCTGGCCGTGGTTCATCCTACGGGTGACAACGCGCGACGGCCCCGTGGCGTTCCCGTCGTCCCGCACCCCCGCGGGTGGTGCCCCCGGCAGGGTTCGAACCTGCACTGGACCGGGTTTAAGCCGGTTGCCTCTGCCGGTTGGGCTACGGGGGCGGCGCGGTGCTGCGGCGGGACGTGCCCGCCGAGCCATCCTGCCAGCGCCGCCCGCCGGCCGGCGCCGCCC
>CAUQTR010000080.1:0-7667 GCA_963521045.1 uncultured Actinotalea sp. | reverse complement strand
GACGCCGGGCGCGCTGACGACGTCGAGGGCGCTGCGCGCGACGGACGACCGCGCGCGCTCGAGGGTCGCGGCGAACGCCGGGTCGCGCTCGAGCACGGGGAGGACGCCGGTGAGGTTCATGGATCCCTTCGGGCCGGGATGCGGCCGGACAGCACAGAGGCCCCGCTCCAGGGACGGGCCGGGGTGAGCCACCAGTCTACGAGCGGCCACCGACACGGGTCCCGGCGGGCCGCGCACCGCGCCCGGCAGGCCTCGCTGCGTCCCGCTCGGCCGTCCGGGTGAACCACACGCGCCCGCGAGCGGCCGGTCGCCGGAACGGGCACACCGGGACGAACCGGACGTTAATCTCGCGGTGGGTCGGACGACCCCCGGAGGAGGGCAGGGCCGTGGCACGCGTCGTGGTGGTGGGTGCAGGGATCGTCGGGCTCGCGCTGGGGGCACGCCTCGCGGCGCGCGGCGACGACGTCACGGTCGTCGACAAGGCGGACGAGCTCGCTGCGCACCAGACCGGCCGCAACTCCGGCGTCGTGCACTCTGGCCTGTACTACGCACCGGGGAGCCTCAAGGCCCGCTACGCCGCAGCCGGCGCCGTCTCCATGGTCGAGTACGCGCGCTCCCGCGGGGTGGCGGTGGAGGTCACGGGCAAGCTCGTGGTCGCCGTGACGCCGGACGAGCTCGGCCGCCTCGCGACGCTCGAGGCACGCGGCCGCGCCAACGGCGTGCCGCTAGCACGGCTCACGCCGGCCGAGGCGCGCGAGGTCGAGCCCCACGTGGCGTGCGTCGCGGCGCTGCGCGTGGACACCACCGGAATCGTCGACTACCGCGGGGTATGCGCCGCGCTCGCCGCCGACATCACGGCAGCCGGCGGACGGGTCCTGCTCGGCACGCCGGTCATCGCCGCCCGCACGACCGCTCGCGGCGTGCAGGTGCTCGTCGGCCACGGCGAGCGGCCCCAGGACCGCGAGACCCTCGAGGCGGACCTCATGGTCGCGTGCGGCGGTCTGCACGCCGACCGTCTCGCGCGAGCGTCCGGCGTCGAGCCCGACGCGCGGATCGTGCCGTTCCGGGGCGAGTACTTCGAGCTGACCCCCCGGGCGGCGGCGCTGGTGCGCGGGCTGATCTACCCCGTGCCGGACCCGCAGTTCCCGTTCCTCGGGGTCCACCTCACCCGGTCGGTCGAGGGCGGGGTGCACGTGGGGCCCAACGCCGTGCTCGCCCTGGCGCGCGAGGGCTACACCTGGCGCGACATCTCCCCCACCGACGTCGCCGATGCGCTCTCCTGGCCGGGCCTGTGGCGGCTCGGGGCCAAGGCGTGGCGTCCCGGCGCTCGCGAGGTGGCGCGCTCGCTCTCGCGGCGGCTCTTCGCCGAGTCGCTCGCCCGCCTCGTCCCGGGCATCACGCAGGACGACCTCGTGCCCGCGCCCGCGGGCGTGCGGGCCCAGGCGCTCCAGCGCGACGGGTCCATGGTCGACGACTTCCTCGTCCGCACGGGCCCGCGCCAGGTCCACGTGCTCAACGCGCCGTCGCCGGCCGCGACGGCGGCGCTCGAGATCGCCACGCACCTCGAGCGCATGGCCGACGACGCGCTGGCGCTCGCGCTGCGCTGACCTCCGTCAGCCTCCTCTCGGCCACCGCAGCGCCGCCGCGATTTCACCCGTTCATACCTATCTGTCCGTTTGCAGCCGGTTTAGGCTCGGTCGTGCGCAGGCGGAGCCGCCGCGCACCACCTCCCACCGCTGAGCAGGAGCCGTCATGACCGTCGACCACGGGCTCGAGAACCCGGCGGACATCCCCGTCGTGATCCTCTGCGGGGGCATGGGCACCCGTCTCCGAGAGGCGAGCGAGCGGCTCCCCAAGCCCCTGGTGGACATCGGCGGCCGCCCGATCCTCTGGCACATCATGAAGACCTACGGGGAGCACGGCTTCCGCCGCTTCGTGCTCGCCCTCGGGTACAAGAGCGACCTCATCAAGCAGTACTTCCTCGACTACCGGCACCTCACCTCCGACTTCACGCTCTCGCTGCGTGAGGGCGGGGACCCCGTGTTCCACAACACGTCGGGCAACGAGGACTGGGAGATCACGTTCGTCGAGACGGGCCTGACGACCGCCACGGGTGCCCGCATCCGTCGCGTCGCCGAGCACCTCGACGCCCCGCGGTTCGCCCTGACGTACGGCGACGGCATCGGCGACGTCGACCTCACCGCCGGCCTCGCGCACCACCGCAGCCAGGGCCTGCTCGGCACGCTCACCGGCGTGCACCCGTCGAGCCGCTACGGCGAGATGCGCGTCGAGGGCGAGACGGTCGTCGAGTTCAACGAGAAGCCCACCCTCGCGGACGGCTGGGTGAACGGCGGCTACTTCTTCTTCGAGCGGGAGTTCGTCGACAAGTACCTCGACGACGACCCGACCGTGATGCTCGAGAGCCAGCCGCTCCAGCAGCTGGCGCGTGACCGGAACCTGTCGGTCTTCGAGCACGAGGGCTTCTGGATGGGCATGGACACCTTCCGGGACTGGACCGAGCTCAACGGCCTGTGGGACGCAGGCCGGGCACCGTGGAAGATCTGGGAGGACTGACAGCGTGCGCATCCTGGTCACCGGCACCGAGGGGTACCTCGGCAGCCTGCTCGCCCCGTCGCTGCTGGCGCGAGGTGACGAGGTCACCGGCCTCGACACCGGCTACTACGCGTCCGGCTGGCTCTACCACGCGGTCGCACGGACCGCGGAGACGCTGGTCAAGGACATCCGGCACGTCACGCCGGCGGACCTCGAGGGCTACGACGCCGTGGTGCACATGGCCGAGCTCTCCAACGACCCGATCGGCGACATGATCGGCGACGTCACCTACGAGATCAACCACCAGGGCTCGGTGCACCTCGCGGCGACGGCCAAGCAGGCCGGCGTGAGCCGCTTCGTCTACATGTCGTCGTGCAGCGTCTACGGCGTCGCGGACGGCACGGTCGACGAGACGAGCCCCGTCGACCCCCAGACGGCATACGCGCGCTGCAAGGCCCTCGTCGAGCGCGACGTCACGGCCCTCGCCGACGACGACTTCAGCCCGACCTTCCTGCGCAACGCGACAGCGTTCGGCGCCTCGCCGCGCATGCGGTTCGACATCGTCCTCAACAACCTCGCCGGGCTGGCGTGGACCACCCACCGGATCGCGATGACCAGCGACGGCACACCGTGGCGGCCGCTCGTCCACGCGCTCGACATCGGCCAGGCCATCCGCGCCGTGCTCGACGCCCCGCGCGAGGCGGTGCACGCCCAGGTGCTCAACGTGGGCAGCAACGACAACAACTACACGGTCCGCCAGATCGCCGAGACCGTGGGCGGGGAGTTCCCCGGGTGCGAGGTGAGCTTCGGCGAGCCGAGTGCGGACAACCGCAGCTACCGGGTGGCGTTCGACAAGATCCGCGCCGTCCTACCGACCTTCGAGACGCAGTGGGACGCGGCCGCCGGCGCGGCGCAGCTGCACCAGGTCTTCGCGAGCATCGCGCTCGACGAGGACACCTTCACCGGGCGCGGTCACACGCGCCTCAAGCAGATCGAGTGGCTCATGAAGACCGGCCAGGTCGACCCCCAGCTCTTCTGGACGGTGGCACCGTGAAGTACCTCCCCACCGAGGTCGACGGCGTCGTCGTCGTCGACCTCGAGCCCTTCAGCGACGACCGCGGCATCTTCGCGCGGACGTTCGACGCGGCCGACTTCGAGGCCCACGGGCTGGACGCCGCCGTCGTGCAGTGCAACCTGTCCTTCAACCACAACGCTGGCACGTTGCGCGGGCTGCACCGCCAGGTGCCGCCGCACGCCGAGGGCAAGCTCGTGCGCTGCACCGCCGGGGCGATCGTGGACGTGGCGGTCGACGTCCGGCCCGACTCCCCGACCTACGGCAAGCACGTCATGGTCGAGCTCACCGCGGCGAACCGGCGGGCGCTGTTCATCCCGCCGTACGTCGCGCACGGCTACCAGACGCTGGTCGACGACACCGAGGTGACGTACCAGGTCAGCGGCCCGTACGCGCCCGGCGGCGAGCAGGGCTTCCGCTACGACGACGCCGCGTTCGGCATCGTCTGGCCGCTGCCGGTCGCCGTCATCTCGGGCAAGGACGCGGCGTGGCCGCTCGTCGACGCCGCCGACGCACCCGCCGAGGCGGTGGCGCGGTGATCGTCGTCGACACCCTCCTGCGGGAGCGCCAGGCCGAGGGCCGGCCGGTGCGCGTGGCCATGGTCGGGGCCGGCTTCATGGGACGCGGCCTGGCCAACCAGATCGTCAATTCCGTGCCCGGCATGGAGCTCACCGTCGTCGTGGCCCGCAAGCCCGAGCAGGGCGTGCGGGCGTTCACCGAGGCCGGCCTCACCGACGTCGTCGAGGTGGACAGCCCCGCCGCGCTCGCCCGCGCGGTCACCGCCGGCCGGCCCGCGGTGACCGCCGACATCACGGTCGCGACCCGGTCCGACGTCGTCGACGTGGTCGTGGACGTCACCGGCGCCGTCGAGTACGGCGCGCACGTGGCGCTCGAGTGCTTCGACCAGGGCAAGCACCTCGTGCTCATGAACGCCGAGGTCGACGCGACGGTCGGCGCGGAGCTCGCGCGCCGGGCCGACGCCGCAGGCGTCGTCTACACGGGGTGCGACGGCGACCAGCCGGGCGTGCAGATGAACCTGTACCGGTTCGTCCGCGGCCTCGGCCTGACCCCGCTCGTCGCCGGCAACATCAAGGGTCTCCAGGACCCGTACCGGACCCCGACGACGCAGCAGGCGTTCGCCGAGCGGTGGGGCCAGGACCCGTGGATGGTCACGAGCTTCGCCGACGGCACCAAGATCAGCGTCGAGCAGGCGCTCGTCGCCAACGCGACCGGGATGTCCGTGCACCGCCGCGGCATGCTCGGGCGCGACCACGCCGGCCACGTCGACGAGCTGACGACGATGTACGACGTCGACGAGCTCAAGGCCCTGGGCGGCGCCGTGGACTACGTCGTGGGGTCGAAGCCGGGGCCCGGCGTGTACGTGCTCGCGACGCACGACGACCCGAAGCAGCGGCACTACCTCGAGCTCTACAAGCTCGGCACCGGGCCCCTGTACAGCTTCTACGCGCCCTACCACCTGTGCCACTTCGAGGTGCCGAGCACGATCGCCCGCGCCGCCCTCCTGGGGGACGCCACGATCCGTCCGCTCGGCGCCCCGACCGTCGAGGTGATCACGACCGCCAAGCAGGACCTCGCCGCGGGCACGACGCTCGACGGCCTGGGCGGGTACCACTACTACGGCGAGGCGGAGCGTGCGGACGTCACGCGCGAGCAGAACCTCCTGCCCGTCGGCATCGCGGAGGGCTGCGTGCTGCTGCGCGACGTCCCGAAGGACGCCGCGCTGACCTACCACGACGTCGCGCTCCCCTCGGGGCGGCTCGTCGACAAGCTGCGGGAGCAGCAGGCCCTCATCCGCTGAGGAGCAATCGCGTCGACGGGTGCCGGAGCCTGGCTGCGGCACCCGTCACCGTTCACCCGATCGGCCCCCGAATCCGTCGCAATGCCCCAATTCGGACAGATCCCCACGTACAGTTCGGTGCAGGAACGGGCCTGGGCAGTACCGCCCGTCCTGGCCCTCGACCCTTCGGAAGGGGGACCATGACTGAGCAGGCCGCCCGTGTGGTGTCGTTCTACCTCCCTCAGTTCCACTCCATCCCCGAGAACGACGAGTGGTGGGGCCCCGGGTTCACCGAGTGGACCAACGCCGCCAAGGCGCGTCCGCTGTTCCCGGGCCACCGCCAGCCGCATCTGCCGGCGGACCTCGGCTTCTACGACCTGCGCGTGCCCGAGACGCGTGCCGCGCAGGCGGAGCTGGCCCAGGAGTACGGCGTCGAGGCGTTCGTCTACTGGCACTACTGGTTCGGCAACGGGCGGCGCATCCTCGAGCGCCCGTTCACCGAGGTGCTCAAGTCGGGCGAGCCCGGGATCTCCTTCGCACTCGCCTGGGCGAACCAGACGTGGTCGGGGATCTGGCACGGCGCCGCCGACCGCATCCTCCTCGAGCAGACCTACCCGGGCCCCGAGGACGAGCAGGCGCACTTCGACACCGTGCTGCCCGCCTTCCTCGACGACCGGTACCTGCGCGTCGACGGCCGGCCCGTGTTCTACGTGTTCCGCCCGGAGGACCTGCCGGACGCGGGCGCGTTCGTGGACCGGTGGCAGGGCATGGCCCGCAAGGCCGGCCTCCCGGGGCTGTACCTCGTCGCCGAGATCTCCGATCTCCTGGGGCTCGGGCCCCGGTACACCGGCGTCGATGCGGCCGGCTTCGATGCCGGGGTCTACGTGCGGCTCCCCGTCCGACGTACCCGGGCCGACGTCCTGCGCATGCGCGCGCAGCGCAAGCTGCTCCGCTGGCCGGAGGTCTACCCGCACTCGCCGCGCCCCGCCCTCAGCACGCTCGAGTCGGACCGCATCCACCCGTGCGTGTACCCCAACTGGGACAACACGCCGCGCTCCGGACGCCGCGGGCTGGCCGTCACCGGATCGACACCCGAGGTCTTCCGCACGCACGTCGCCGACGCGGTGGCGTCGGTCGCGCACCGCCCGGCCGACGAGCGCATGCTGTGGGTGAAGTCGTGGAACGAGTGGGCCGAGGGCAACCACCTGGAGCCGGACCTCGACCACGGCCACGCCTGGCTCGAGGCGCTGCGCGACGGCCTGCGGGACGGCGCCCGGCATGGCTGACGCGCCGCTGCGGATCGCGATGATCTCGTACTACCTGCCGTCCGGTTCGAAGATCGGCGTCGGCTTCCAGGTGCACGAGCTCGCGACCGCGCTCGCGCGCCGGGGGCACCACGTCGACGTCCTCAGCGAGTGCCCGCCCGTGCCGGGCGCCCTGTACGGCCACCGGCACGTGCGGCTGCGCGGCCCGTTGCGCACCTTCCGCTTCGCCACGGCCCTGCGGCGCACGGACCTGTCGGGCTACGACGCCCTGCACGCCCACGGGGACGACTACTGGCTGTGGCGTCGTCGGGTGCCGGTGCACGTCCGGACCGTGCACGGCTCCTGCTTCGAGGAGGCGCGCCGCATCCGCGGGCTCAAGGAGCGCGCCCGGATGGTGCTGCTCGGGCTGAGCGAGGTCCTGGCGAGCCTCGTCGCCGACACCACCGTCGTGGTCTCGCCGCACACCCGCCGGTGGGTCCCGCGCGCGCAGCACGTCATCCCCAACGGGGTGGACACGCAGCGGTTCCGGCCCGGCACCGGCGAGCGGTCCGCGACCCCCGTCATCCTGTTCGTCGGCACGTGGGGCGGCCGCAAGCGCGGCGCCGCCCTCGCCGAGGCCTTCACCACGCACGTGCTCCCCCGCGTGCCCGACGCCGAGCTGTGGCTCGTCAGCCGCGACGCGCCGGCCGACCCGGGCCCTGGCATCCGGGTGCTCGGCGAGCTCTCCGACGCCGAGCTGCAGGCCGCCTACCGCCAGGCCTCGGTGTTCTGCCTGCCGTCGTCGTACGAGGGCTTCGGCATCCCCTACGCGGAGGCGATGGCGTCGGGCCTGCCCGTCGTCGCGACCCCGAACGTCGGCGCGCGGTACGTCACCGACGAGGGCCGCGCCGGTGTGCTCACCCCCCTCGACGAGCTCGGCCCCGCCCTCGCGGCGCTGCTCACCGACCCCGGGCGCCTCGCCGAGCTGTCCCGCCTCGGC
>CAUQTR010000079.1:0-7682 GCA_963521045.1 uncultured Actinotalea sp. | reverse complement strand
CCGCCGCGCCGCCGTGCGCGCGGCACTCGCGGACCGCGAGGTCGGTCTCTCGCTCATCGAGGTCGTCGTGGCGGCGGTCCTGCTCGGCGTCCTGGCCTCGGCGGTGCTCGGCATCATCATCCAGACCCAGTCGGTCGAGGTGGGCAACCGTGCCCGCGTCGCCGCAGCGAGCCTCGCCTCCCGTGAGCTCGACATGGTGCGCGCCGAGTTCGGCCGCTCCAACACCGGCCCCACGACGCTGGCCGCGCAGGGCACTGTGGTCAACCCGCACCCGCTCGACGCGGCCGCGACCCCCGGCAGCCCCCTGGTGCTCGACGGCCGCGCCTACACCGTGACGCGCGCCGCCGCCTGGAACATCACCGGCACCGGGACATCCGCGTGCCAGGGTGGCTCGCTCGTGTCCTACCCGTCGCTCCAGGTCATCGTGACCGTCACCTGGACCGACATGGGTTCGATCAAGCCCGTCGTCTCGAGCGCCATCCTCGCGCCCGAGAAGGTGGCCGGCATCGACCCGTCGAGCTCCTTCGTCGCTGTGTCCGTGAAGAACGCCAAGGCCGAGCCGAACCCCGGGCGTACCGTCAGAGTGCAGTCGGGCGCCTCCGTCCTCACAGGGCTCACCGACACTTCGGGCTGCGCGGTCGTCCAGGTCACCCCCGCGACCGCTGGCACCAACTACACCGTGTCACTCAACGACGTGAACCACGTCGACATCAGCGGTAACCAGACGCCGTCGAAGAGCACCGGTCCCGTCATCCCCGGTCAGCTCAACAACAGCGTGTCGTTCCAGTACGACCTGGGCGGCACGATCACGCTCCAGATGGTGGACGACACGGGTGCGCCGACGACCGGCGCGCTGCCCAGCCCGACCGGCGTCACGCTCGTCGCGGCGGAGTCGACCGGTGGCTCATCGGCCACGGCCGTGCAGATGGCGTCCGCGCGAGTCACCCTGCCGGCCCGCTACTGGCCGACGCAGTACGGGGCCTACTACGGCTCGACGCCGCCGATGGGCGGGCACACCGTGCAGAACCTCGCCGCGGGCGGTTCGATAGAGCTCACCATCGAGTACGGCACAGGTGTCGTCACCGTCGCCGACCTGCCGTCCGGAGCCTCGGTGCTCGCGGTCCCCAGCGGCGCGACCCCCACGACCTGCACGGACGCCGGGGTCCAGGGTCCGTTCGGATCGTCGTTCGAGCTCATGCCAGGGTCCTGGGACCTGTTCATCACCCACCCGACCGCGACCTGCTCACCCGGGCCCACGGCGATCGAGGTCGCACCTGACGGGGATACCGACGTCACGTGGCGGAGGTCGCGTGTGCGCCTCAACAACGCCCCGCCAGCGCCGAACACCCTCTGGGCACTCGAGCGCGGGAAGGTGGCAGCGGCGCTCACGACCTGCCCGACCCCCGCGCAGGCCACGGACGCGATCGACGTCTCGGCCGCCGCCGGCAGCTGGATGGACATCCTCGCGGGGGATTGGTACCTGTACGCGCAGACGCCCGACGGCGCCTGCCTGAGCTTCCCCGCGACGATCAACGCATCGAGGGTGGACTTCGACGGGGACACGGAGGTCGAGTGGCCCACGGGCGTCCCGCTGACCGTGACCAACGTCACCGCGAGCCGCAGCCTCATCGTGTCGGACAGCCAGCTGGCGACGTCCTTCGGGAACCCGGTCTGCAACTCAACCACATACCGGCTCGCGAACGGGACGACGCTCTCGACCACGTGGGGCGCTCCCGCGCCGACGCCCGCGACACCGGCCCGGTCGACGGTGACCGGGAGCATCCCGACGAGTGGCGTCAAGCATGTCTACGAGTGGCGCAGGACCACGTGGAACAGCGGGTGCGTCTACCTGGGCCAGCTCACCGTCCCGCCGTCCTTCTGGGGATCCATGACGTACGACGCGGTGTCGAAGGCGGTGACGGCGCAGTGAGCCTCGTCCGACGTGTGCGCGCCCTGCTCCGGGGCGACCGAGGCACGACCCTGACCGAGCTCAACGTGACGATGCTCATCATGGGAGTCATCGTCGCGGCGACCGTGACCCTCGTCATCGGCTTCCAGCGCACCAACGCTCAGAACATCTCCCGGCAGGACCAGATCGACTCGGCGCGCAGCGGCGTCGAGGCGATGTCCGCGACGCTGCGGTCGGCCGTGAAGCCGGTGCAGCTGCCCGGCTGCGCGTCGGCGTGCCCGGACGAGGCGTTCCTGTCGGCCCGGGACTTCAGCGTCCAGTTCTTCGCCAACCTCGACAACCCCGGCAACACCGTCGGTCCGAGCCGAGTCACCTACGAGTTCGCCACCACCGGGCCCCAGGCTGGCCAGCTCATCGAGTCGATCCAGAGGCCCATGTCGAGCACTCCTACGTCGGCGGGCTACTCCTACTGTGATCCCGACGTGGCCGGCGCGTCCGTGGCGTGCAAGGAGTCGCGGCAGCGCAGGGTCGCCGCCTTCGGTGTCGTGAACACCGAGGGCCCGCTCTTCACGTACTACAACAAGGCCGGTGTGCGGCTCACGCCGCCGGCCGGGGGGAGCCTCACCATGGCCGAGATGAGCCAGCTCCTGGCCGTCGAGATCCGGGTGGCCGTCAAGAGCACCAATGCGACGTCGGCGGCGCCGACGGAGGTCATCCAGCGGGTCAACCTGCCGAATGCGCAGGCCCTCATCCGCCAGCAGCAGCAGGCGACGCCATGACGCGCTCGACGCTCCTCGGCCGGCGGGCCGCCGCGACGCCCGCCGAGCGGGAGGCCGGCGCGGCCCTCGTGCTGGTCATCGGCGCCATGCTCGTCCTGAGCATGCTCGCCCTGACCGCGCTCGCGTACACGGTGCAGAGCCAAGGCTTCGCGCGCCGGAGCCAGGACTACATGAGCGCCATGTCGGCGGCGCAGTCGGGGATCGAGGAGTACGTGTCGCGGATGAACCGCGCGGACACGTACGACCTGACCATGGACTGTGCGAACCTCGCCCTCCAGGCGCCCTCGGGGGCGACGGGCCTCTACCCACCGGGGACGTGCGGCTACACCTCGACCACGCCGTTCGGGTGGTTGCCGGTCGTCGCTAACACGACGGACCCGGAGGCGCCGCACTTCCACTACGAGATCGTGAGCCGTAACGCGAGCCAGCAGACGATGACCCTGCGCTCGACCGGGCGCGTCAACGGCGAGTACCGAACCGTGGAGGCAGTGCTCGCCAAGGGCGGCTCGACGGACTACGTGTACTACACGGACTACGAGTCCGCGGATCCCGCGAACGTGCAGGCCTACACGCCGAGCGTCGTGGCGGGGATGACCGCCACAGAACGCGGCGAGTGCGGCATGTCGACCGAGGACAAGCGTCGCTACTGGTACGCGGGCCGGCAGAACTGCATCGAGCCGCGCTTCATCTCGTCCGACTCGCTCGACGGACCGGTCTTCAGCAACGACGCCGTGTACAGCACCGGTGCGAGCTTCCTCGACGGGTTCTCCTCGGCCAACCCGTCGTGCGGGACGGTGACCGCTGCATCGAGCACGTGGAGGAACTGCTTGCGGTCCGGCAGCACGGCCAACTTCAACAACCAGCAGCCGACGCTCGAGGACCCGCTCTACCTCGACGACACATCGGCCGCCTTCGCGGCGTTCCCCGGCTGCCACTACTACGGCTCCACCCGCGTGATCTTCCAGGCGGACGGCAAGATGCGGGTGTGGAACAAGAGGCTCAACAACGGCGACACACCGCCGTTGGTCATCCCGACGGCGGGGCAGCCGACTCCGAACTGCGGGGGCCTCGCGGAGCTGGACAGCGATGCCGGGGCCCTCGTCGACGTCCCGAACGACATGGTCATCTACGCCGCGCCGTCGCCGGCGGCGTCGTGGAAGCAGTGCGCCCGGCACCAGCTCGGAGGCCCGACCGACGCCCGCCGCCTGCCTGTCGGCAACCTGAGCCTGACCGCGCCGAACGCAGCCAGTGGCGTGAGCTACACGTTCACCGCTGACGTCAACATGGCCGAGACCAGCAAGCAGTGCCAGCAGGGCAACATCTACGCCGAGGGCGTGCTCAACGGCCGCGTCACTCTGGCCTCGGCCCAGTCGATCGTCGTCACGGGTGACCTTGTGCTGGCCGGCCAGCGCGTGAGCACGAGTGACGACCTGCTGGGTCTCGTCGCCACGAACGCCGTCGAGGTCATCAACCCGCGGCTGGCCACCTTCTCCTCCGTCCGGCGCTACCCCAACTGCCAGACGGCGGAGCCCGTACCGACGGCACCGCAGACGTGGCAGTACTGCCCGACGGGCACCACGACGACCGAGGTGAGCGGCTGGCCCTATAGGCACGTCGATCCGACGACGAGCACCTTCTTCCCGGCGAGGGGCGTGCAGATCGCCGGTTCCATCCAGACGCTCCAACACTCGTTCTACGTGCAGCGGTACAAGGACACCGCGAACATGCTCGGCAACGAGCAGGACCTGTTCGTGTACGGCTCGATCGCGCAGCGTTGGCGCGGGATCGTCGGCCAGACCGAGAGCAACTACAGCGGTTCGGTCACGGCGATGCGGGGCTACGCGAAGGACTACCGGTACGACCGGCGCCTCGTGCTCGCGTCGCCCCCATACTTCCCGCGGTGGGTCAACGCGCAGTGGCTGCTGCGCTACAGCGGCGAGATCGACACCCCGCCGGCGGTCCGCGCGCCGTGATGCCCCTGCTCCTGGGCGGTGCGGGGCTCCTCGGGCTCGTCGTCGGGTCGTTCCTCAACGTCGTGATTCACCGGGTGCCGCGTGGCGCGTCTGTCGTCCGACCGGCAAGCGCGTGCCCCGCGTGCGGCTCGCCCGTCCGCCGGCGCGACAACGTGCCGGTGCTCTCGTGGCTGCTGCTCCGGGGGCGGTGCCGTGACTGCGGCGCGCCGATCTCGGTGCGGTACCCCGTCGTGGAGCTCGCGACGGCCGCGCTGTTCGTCGGCGCGTCGGCGCTTCTCGGCCTCGGGCCACGGGCCTGGGCACTGCCCGTCTACCTGTATATCGCTGCCGTCGGGCTGGCGCTCGCGCTGATCGACCTCGAGACGCGACGGCTGCCGAACGCCATCGTGCTGCCGTCCTACGTCGTGGTCGGCGTTGGCCTCACGCTGGCGAGCGCTGCGACGCAGGACTGGGCCGCGCTCGTCCGGGCGCTCGTCGGCGGGGCCGCGTTGTGGCTCCTCTACTTCATGCTCGTCGTGGTGAAGCCCGGAGGCATGGGCTTCGGCGACGTCAAGCTGGCCGGCATCCTGGGCGGGGCGCTCGCCTGGCTGGGTTGGGGCGCCCTCGCGGTCGGTGGGTTCGCCGCGTTCCTCGTGGGTGGCCTCGTGGCCGTGGCGCTCATGCTCACGGGCCAGGCCCGGGTCGGGACGGCAATTCCGTTCGGGCCGTGGATGGTGGTGGGCGCGTTCATCGGCATCGCGGCGGGGGAGCGGCTCTGGTCTGCGTACCTCGACCTGCTGATCTGAGCCCGATCCCGGATTCGCTCAAGACCGCCGGACCTGCGTCCGATAAAGGGCTGAGAGCTTCGCCAGGCGGCGACGAAGGGGAACCAGGACGTGGCCAGTACAGTCATCGGACTCGACATCGGCAGCACCCACGTGCGCGCCGTCGAGGTCCAGCAAGGCAGGGGTGCCCCGGTGGTCCTGCGGTACGGCGAGGCGCCGGTGCCGCTGGGCGCGGTCCAGGACGGCGAGGTGACCGAGCCCGAGGGCGTCATCATCGCGATCCGTCAGCTGTGGGCCGTGCACAAGTTCTCGCACCGTGACGTCGTGCTCGGCGTCGGCAATCAGCGGGTCCTCGTGCGGAACCTCGACGTTCCGTACATGGCCCTCGACCAGGTGCGCAGCTCGTTGCCGTTCCAGGTCCAGGAGACGCTCCCGGTCGCGGTCGAGGACGCGCTCCTCGACTACTACCCGTCGGCCGAGTTCGCGGGCGCAACCGGTCGCACCCTGCGGGGGCTCCTCGTCGCGGCCACACGGGACACCGTGAACGCGAACGTCGCCGCCGTCGAGGGTGCCGGCCTGCGCCCCCTGATGGTCGATCTCAACGCGTTCGCGCTGATCCGAGCCCACGCCGCCACCACCGACCCCAGCCGCACGTGCGCACTCGTGGACATCGGTGCACGGATCACCAACGTGGTGATCGTGCGCCACGGCCAGCCCCAACTTGTCCGGACGCTCCCGGTCGGCGGTCAGCACCTCACGGACGCCGTGGCGGGTGAGCTCGGCGTGTCCGTCGGCGAGGCGGAGGCGCTCAAGCGCCAGGTAGGCGTCGGCGTCGCGGTCCCGCGCGAGCTGTACCAGGCGGCCGAGGCCGTCATGCACGTCGCTCAAGGTCTGGTGGAGGCAGTGCGCAACACCTTCGTCTACTTCGCGAGCAACAACCCCGGTCAGGCCGCCGAGGCGGTCGTGCTCAGCGGGGGCGGCTCCTACCTCAACGGGCTCGGTCAGTACCTCTCGAGCGCCAGCCGGCTGCCGGTCATGATGGCCGACGTGATCGGCGGTGTGCAGGTCGCCAAGACAGCCCGTCTCGACGTCGTCGTCGGTAACGAGTCGACCGTCGCGGTCCCGCTCGGCCTCGCTCTGGCGGCCGTCGCATGAGCGCCGTCACCACGGACGCCCCCGTCGTCCTCACCCCGGTCAACCCGTCCAGCCTCGGGGCGCCGACCGTCCCGCAGGTCAACCTGCTCCCGCCCGAGATCCGCTCGAAGCGGGCCCTCGGCCGGGTCAAGGTTCGCCTCGCCGTCATGCTCCTCGTCGTCCTGCTCGTCGCCGCGCTGGGCTTCGTGTACGCGGCGTTCACCGAGCGGGATGCCGCCACAGAGCTCGCGACGGCGCAGGACGAAGCCGCCGCGCTCGTGACGCGCCAGGAGCAGTTCGCCGAGGTGCCGCAGGTCAAGGGCGCGATCAACCGCACCCAGGAGGCACGTGCCTACGGGATGTCGACCGAGGTCATGTGGCGCGACTTCCTCTTCGCGATCCAGGCGGTCACCCCGCAGGGGGTCAGCTTCAAGTCGCTCGTCATCGACCTGCCGCAACCGGGCATGGTCACGGGCACGGTCGCGAACCCGCTCGCCCAGGAGAGCATCGGCACGGTGACGTTCACCGGGCGTTCGACCACCCTGCCCAACGTGGCCGCGTGGCTCGACGCGCTCGACTCGGTGCCCGGCTTCTCGGACCCCACGTTCTCGACGGCAACGCTCACCGACCAGAACGGCGCCTCGGTCTACGACGTGACGTCGACCGTCCAGGTGGACCGGTCCGTCTTCGCCAACCGGTTCTCGCTGACCCCCGAGACGACCACCGAGGAGCAGGGATGAGCCGCGCACGCAGCACCACGTGGGTGGTCGCCGCCCTGTTCCTCGCGATGCTCATGCTCGCGGGCGCCTGGTACTTCGCCATCGCGCCGCGGCTCGACTCCGCGTCGGAGATGACCGACCAGACGATCGCCGAGCAGGCACGCGTCGACCAGCTCGAGATCCAGCTCGCCGGCCTGGAGCGTGACGCCGCGAACATCGAGCAGTTCCGGGCCGAGCTGGGCACCCTCCAGACGCAGATCCCGCCCACGCTCGACCTCGCCAGCCTCACGCGCCAGCTGGACGCCCTCGCCGTGCAGTCCGGCATGACGGTCACCGCCCTGAACCCCGGCGTGCCCGTCGAGGTGCCGCCGCCTGCGGCCGCACCGGTCGACCCGGCCGCCGCC
>CAUQTR010000078.1:0-7685 GCA_963521045.1 uncultured Actinotalea sp. | reverse complement strand
GCCCGGTCGTCCGGGGCTGATGGCGTGCCTGCCCGTCGTTCCACCTGGAGCGTGCCGGGTCCGTGTGGCCCGCTTGCTCGCGGCCGTGATGCGGCGGTGACCATGCTTCGCTCTTCACGTGGGGTGACCACGCTTCGCTCTTCACGTGGAACGTGCGCCAGAGCGGCGTGAGCTCGGTGGCCCCGGGGACGGGTGCGCCGGAGCGCCCTGCCCGTCGTCTCGCGTGGAATGTGTGCCAGGCCGTGTGGGCTGGCCGCTCCGGGCCCGAGCCGGCGGTGGTCTTATCTCGTTTCACGTGGAACGTCCGTCACGGGCGGCGTGGCGCGCGTGGACGGCGGCAGCCCGGCCTGTTCAGATCCACGTAAGGGTCAGGGGCGCCGCGTGCGATCACAGGGACGTATCGATCACGGCGAGCAGCGGTGCGGACGCCGCGCCGTTTCACGTGGAACAGCACTTGCACACCCGTGCTCGACGCGACTCACGCACCCTGGCGAACTCAAGGCACGATGCACACCGGAACGCTCTGTGCATGGTCGGGCGGGCCCGTGCCCGGGTGGCAGGATGGACCGACTCGACAGGACGGGAGACCGGGTGGACCAGCAGGAAGCGGCGCGCGGCGAGCCGGTAGGCGCCACGTCGACCTCCGACGACGCGCGGCGGGCGGCGCTGATCGACTCGATCCCGGCCGCGGACGAGTCGACGCCCCTGGCGGCGCAGCTCGCGGCTGACGCGCGGCGTCGCATCGACCTCTCGGGGCGACGGTTCGAACGTCCGAGCGCCACGCGAGTGCTCACCGTCGCCAACCAGAAGGGCGGGGTCGGCAAGACCACCACGACCGTCAACCTCGCCGCCGCCCTGGCGCAGGCCGGCGCCAACGTCCTGGTGATCGACAACGACCCGCAGGGCAATGCCTCGACGGCGCTCGGCATCGACCACCGCGCCGGCACCCCGTCGACCTACGAGGTGCTCGTCGAGGACGAGGACCTGGCGACCGTGGTCCAGGTCTCCTCCCGCGTCCCCCGGCTGCTCGGTGCGCCGGCGACCATCGACCTGTCGGGCGCCGAGATCGAGCTGGTCTCGATGGTCGCCCGCGAGAACCGCCTGCGCAACGCGATCGATGCCTACCTGCGCCACCGCAGCGAGCGTGGTCTCGACCGGCTCGACTACGTCTTCATCGACTGCCCGCCCAGCCTCGGCCTCCTCACGGTCAACGCGTTCGTCGCCGCGCGCGAGGTCCTCATCCCGATCCAGTGCGAGTACTACGCCCTGGAAGGCCTGAGTCAGCTGCTCAAGAACGTCCAGCTCATCAAGAACCACCTCAACCCGGTGCTGCACGTCTCGACGATCCTGCTCACCATGTACGACGCGCGGACGAACCTCGCCCAGCAGGTCGCCGCCGAGGTGCGCGAGCACTTCCCGGACCAGACGCTGCGCACCACGGTGCCGCGGTCGGTGCGGATCTCGGAGGCGCCCAGTCACGGCCAGACCGTGATGACCTACGACCCGGGCTCCACGGGAGCACTGTCCTACCTCGCCGCCGCACGCGAGATCGCCGAGCGCGGCGCCCCCCGGGCCGACGGTCCCGTCGCGCCGGCTCCCGAGCACGTCATGAAGGAGATCTGATGGCCGAGAAGCGTCGTGGGCTGGGCCGTGGGCTCGGTGCCCTCATCCCGAGCTCGCCGAGCGGTGACTCCCGGCCGGTCGACGTCTTCTTCCCTGGCGCACCCTCGCCCGCAGCCGCCGAGCCGGCGCCCGCTGACCCGCCCGCAGAGCCTGACGCGACGCCGGCGGATCGGCCGGACACCCCCGCCACAGCCCTGGCCCCACCCGGCACGGCGGCCGTCAGCGCTCCGGCCGTGCGCACGCCCGACGCCGCGGAAGGTGCGTCACCTCAGGGCGACGTGCTCACGGACACGGTCCACGGGCACACCGATGACGGCGCCCGTGACGTCACGCGCGACGACGACGCCGTCGCGACCTCCACGCCACCCCACGGCGACCCTCTCGTCACCACGGCGGCCGCCGCGGCCCCGGCAGCGGCAGGCACGAGCACCGGCGTCCCCGACGCGGACGGGCTCCTGCCGGTCCCCGGCGCACGGTTCGCCGAGCTTCCGGTCACGTCGATCAGCCCCAACCCGCGGCAGCCGCGGACCGAGTTCGACGAGGACGCCCTCGCCGAGCTCGTGGGCTCCATCCGCGAGATCGGGGTGCTCCAGCCGGTCGTCGTCCGCCCGGTCGCGGGGGAGGACGGTCCGGCGCGGTACGAGCTCATCATGGGGGAGCGGCGCTGGCGCGCCACCCAGGAGGCCGGCCTCGACCGGATCCCGGCGATCATCCGCGAGACGGACGACACCGACCTCCTGCGTGACGCGCTGCTCGAGAACCTCCACCGCAGCCAGCTCAACGCGCTCGAGGAGGCCGCCGCCTACCAGCAGCTGCTCGACGACTTCGGCTGCACGCACGAGGAGCTCGCCCAGCGGATCCACCGGTCGCGGCCGCAGATCTCCAACACCCTGCGCCTGCTGCGCCTCCCGCCCCTCGTCCAGCGCCGGGTGGCGGCCGGGGTCCTGTCCGCCGGGCACGCCCGCGCCCTGCTCGGCCTGGCCGACGCAGCCGCCATGGAGCGGCTGGCGCAGCGGATCGTCGCGGAGGGCCTGTCGGTCCGCTCGACGGAGGAGATCGTCGCGCTCGGCGGTGACCCGGAGAAGCCGGGAACCGTCCGCCGTCCGCGCGCCGGCGACCGCAACGCGGCCCTCGACGACCTGGCCTCCCGCCTCTCCGACCGCTTCGAGACCCGGGTGAAGATCCAGCTCGGGCGCAGCAAGGGCCGACTGACCGTGGAGTTCGCCTCGGTGCAGGACCTCAACCGCATCCTCGGCACGCTCTCCCCCGAGGACCCGGGCCTGCTGCGCTGACCTCCGCCACGGGCGCCGGCCCGCGGCGCACGCGGCTGGGGAGCCCTCAGTGCACGTCGGGACCCGCGCCGGTGACCTCGTCCCCGCGGTGACCTCCCGTGCCGAAGATCTCGACCAGCTCGGTCTCGGCCGCGACCACGCCGGCCAGCCGCCGGACTCCCTCGCGGATGCGTTCGGGGGTCGGGTAGCAGAACGACAACCGCATGTGGTCGGACCCCTGGCCGTCGGCGTAGAACGCCGTGCCGGACACGTAGGCGACGAGCGCCGTGATGGCCCGCGGCAGCATCGCCTGGGCGTCGAGCCCTTCCGGCAGCTTCACCCAGGTGTAGAAGCCGCCCTCCGGGACCGTCCAGGTCGCCTCCGGCAGGTGCTCCTCGAGCGCACCGACCATGGCGTCCCGGCGCGCGCGGTACATCTCCCGGTAGAGCTTGATCTGGTGGCGCCAGTCGTGGTGCGCCAGGTACGTCGAGATGGCGAGCTGCGAGGCGTTCGACGGGCACAGGATGGACGACTCGCTGGCGAGGACGAGCTTCTCGCGGATGTAGTGCGGTGCCACGGCCCAGCCGACCCGGTACCCGGGCGCGAACGTCTTGGAGAACGACCCGAGGTACACGACGCCGACGTCGTCCATGGAGCGCATGGCCGGCAGGGGATCGCCGTCGAAGCCCAGGAGACCGTAGGGGTCGTCCTCGAGCACGAGCACCCCGTACCGCCGCGCGATCTCCAGGATGCGCGGGCGGCGCTCCTGGCTGAGGGTCACCCCGGCGGGGTTGTGGAAGTTCGGCACCGTGTAGAGCAGCTTCACCGTCCTGCCCTCCGCCGCGAGCCCGGCGAGGGTCTCCTCGAGCGCCTGGGGGATCAGCCCGTGCGCGTCGAGCGGCACGTGCACGACGTCGGCCTGGTACGCCCGGAAGACCCCGAGGGCCCCGACATAGCTCGGCGCCTCGGCGACGATGACGTCACCGGGGTCGATGAAGAGCCGAACCACAAGGTCCAGCGCTTGTTGCGAACCGGTGGTGACCACGACGTCGTCGGGGTGCGCCTGGATGCCCTGCAGCCGCATCACCTCGACGATCTGCTCGCGCAGCGTCTCGTCGCCCTGGCCGGACCCGTACTGCAGGGCGGTCGTGCCGCGCTTGAGGAGGAGCTGGTAGGTCGACTCGGCGATGGCCTCCATGGGCAGCCCGTCGAGGTTGGGCATGCCGCCGGCGAGCGAGACGACCTCGGGCCGGTTGGCCACGGCGAAGAGGGCGCGGATCTCGGAGGCGCGCATGCCGTGCGTGCGCTCCGCGTACGCACCTATCCAGGGGTCGAGGCGGGTCCCGTGGGCGGGCTGGGGGGTGTGGGCGGCCGCGCGGAGGGCGGGGCTCACCCGCCCCGTCGGCTCGCCGTGCTCGGGGTTCATGGAGCGAGTCTGCCACGCGTCCACGCGTCGGATCCCGCGCTGACCAGCGCGCGGATGGCGTGGTGCACGGCGATCCCGCACGAGTGGGGCGCGCGGGTGCTTCACTGTCCCGAGCGCACCCCCGCACGCACGGGGTGCAGGACGCGTCACGGACACGCGCACCCCGCACCGGTGCGCGCCGGCACGGGAAGGTGAAGATGAGCGACGCCGTCGCGACGACTCCCGGCACGTCGGCGGGCGCACAGCGCCCACCGCGCCGCCGCCTGCCGCGGTGGGCGCTCGTGCTCCTCGGCGTCCTCGGCGCCGTGGTGCTCCTGCTGGTGGCGTTCGTCGTGTGGTTCGTGGCGATGCTGTCGGGTGGCCTCGACGACCTGTTCGGCGGCTCGGGGCCGTCACCTGACGACCCGCAGGTCGTCGAGGCCCGGGACGAGGCGGAGGCGTCGGCGGAGGCTGCCCTCTCCGAGGTCCGAGCCACCGTGGGTGGGCCCGAGCTGCTGGCGCTCGCGGGGACCGAGCGGTGCGACGAGGGCCAGCACAACTGGAAGATCGACGACCCCTACGACCTCTCGTGCTCGCTCCGCATCGTGAACATCGTCACGGGCGGCGAGCTGGACGGCTTCCGCGAGGACATGACCGCGCTCGACGCCGCCCTCGTCGCCGACGGGTGGGAGCCGGGCTGGTCGACCATGGACGAGGTGCTCACGGGGTACTGGGACCGGCGGGAGGAGGCCCTCGACAACAACCCCGGCTGGACCTACCCGGCGCGGATGCCCAGCACGACGTACGCGCGCGACGACCTCACGCTCTCGGTGTCCTGGGTGGAGCCGACCGCGGACTCGGCCGGCGGTCTCGAGTACGACGACGACATCATCTGGACGACGCCTGAAGGCCGCTCCCTCGGCGTCGCGGCCGTGCCGGGCCTCGTCGACGCCGGCCACTACGGCGTGGCCCTGGGTGTGTCGGAGACCTACTTCGAGCGGTGAGCACGCACGAGGGCCCCGCGGCGAACCGCGGGGCCCTCGGGGTGCTGCACGAGGCGTCGCCCCGGGCCGGTCGATGGACGGCCCGGCTCACGCCGTGCTCAGACGGTCGCGAGCACCGACTCGATCTCGGTGACCAGGGCCGGCTTCGGGCGGGCGCCGACGATCTGCTTGACCAGCTCGCCACCCTTGTAGATGTTCAGCGTGGGGATCGACGTGATCCCGTACGCGGCCGTGACCTGCGGGTTCTCGTCGGAGTTGATCTTCGCGATCCGGACGCGGCCGGAGTAGACGTCCGACAGCTCCTCGAGGATCGGGGCGACCTGGCGGCACGGGCCGCACCACGGGGCCCAGAAGTCGACGATCACGGGGATCTCCGAGTCCAGGACCTCGCTCTTGAAGGTGGCGTCGGTGACGGGGACGGTGCTCACAGGGTCTCCTCGATCTTCTCGGGCAGGGTGGCGGGTGCGGGGGGCTCGGTGGCGTGCACGAGCTCCGCGAGGTAGTGCTGGGCGTCGAGGGCGGCGGCGCACCCGCTGCCCGCGGCGGTGATGGCCTGGCGGTAGACGTGGTCGACGAGGTCGCCGCAGGCGAAGACGCCCTCGACGTTCGTGGCGGTGCCGCGTGCGCCCGCCCCGACCTGGGGACCGACGAGCACGTAGCCCTCGTCGTCCAGGTCCACCTGGCCGATGAGCAGGTCGTTGCGGGGGATGTGGCCGATCGCGACGAAGAGCCCGGTCGCGGCCAGCTCGCGCTGCTCGCCCGTGACCGTGTCCCGCAGCGTGACGCCCGTCAGCTTGTCGGCGCCGTGGATGGCGGCGACCTCGCTGTTCCAGGCGAACTCGATCTTGGGGTCGGCCATCGCCCGGTCGGCCATGATCTTCGACGCCCGCAGCTCGTCGCGGCGGTGCACCATCGTCACCTTGTTCGCGAAGCGCGTGAGGAACGTGGCCTCCTCCACCGCGGAGTCGCCACCGCCCACGACGACGACGTCCTGGCCGCGGAAGAAGAAGCCGTCGCAGGTCGCGCACCACGAGACACCGTGGCCGGAGAGACGCTTCTCGTCGGGCAGGCCCAGCTCGCGGTACGCGGAGCCGGTCGCGAGGACCACGGAGCGGGTGCGCAGCGTGTCACCGTTGCCGGTCTCGACCGTCTTGACCGGACCGACCAGCTCGGCGCGGACGACGTCGTCGTACCGGATGTCGGCGCCGAAGCGCTCCGCCTGCTTGCGCATGTTCTCCATGAGGTCGGGCCCCATGATCCCGTCCACGAACCCGGGGAAGTTCTCGACCTCGGTCGTGTTCATCAGGGCGCCACCGGCGGTGACGGACCCGGCGACGACGACGGGTGCCAGGCCGGCGCGGGCGGCGTAGACCGCAGCCGTGTAGCCGGCGGGTCCGGAGCCGATGATCACGAGGTCGTGGATGGTGTCCGTCACTGCGGGTCCTTCGTCCGGAGGGGGCCGTGCGGCGCGTGCCGGCCGATGTCGTCAACCGATCCTAGGGCGCCGATGTTCCGCCCGTCGGGGCCGTCCGGACCATCGTGCCGCCCCGGTCGCGCAGCGGGTGCGCACCCGCCGTGCGGCCCCGGTCAGGAGAGCCGGACCTCGGCGAGCTCGACCCGGTTGCTGCCGTCGGCCGTCTGCGGCAGCGCGGGGAACCACAGGACGATGTGCGTCGCCTCCGTCGGCGCGCTCAGTGTCAGCACCGTCTCCGGGCCCATCGGGCCGCTGGCCAGGACCTCGCCCTCGGTGGGTGTCGACGGATCCGTCGCGCGCACCTCGACCGTGCCGCCCGTGCCGTTGACCAGCAGGGTCACCGTCGTGACCGTCGCCGGCTGCGCGAGGGTGACGGCGTAGCCGACCCCCGGCTTCATCCCGTACGTCGGCGACTTGAACGTCCGGGTGTACCAGAAGGTGGCAGGGTCCCCGTCGATCGCGAGCGGCACGGCCTCCGGGTGCTCGTTGTTGTCGCCGCCGGGCGGTGGGTCGATCATCTGCGCCGACGCGATCGCCGGAGGCACGGTGGTCGGCTCGTCGACCGGGGGCGCCGCGGGGTCCTGGGGCGCGGCCGGGTCCTCGGGCGCCGGGGTCTCGGCCGTGTCGACGACGTCGCCCAGGCCGTCGCTCCCGCCGATCGGCGGGGGTGGGGTGGTCAGCGCGTTCCACGCCCACACGAGGCCCACGACGACGGCGATCGCGACGAGCAGGAGGACGAACGGCGTCGGGTCGAACCGTCGGCGGGTCAGTGCGTCGACCGGCGAGCCGATGAGCTGGTCGAAGTCCTCGTGCTCGTCGGACCCCTGGGGTCGGCGCGGCTCCGGCGGCACGCGGACCGGGCGGCCGGCACGCTCCCCGCGAGCGGAGCCGGGAGCGCCGCCGCGGTC
>CAUQTR010000077.1:0-7704 GCA_963521045.1 uncultured Actinotalea sp. | reverse complement strand
GTCCAGGGCGACGTCGGCGGACAGGGCCGCGCGGGCCCGCAGGGTGCCGCCGTCGCGGACGACGGACGCCGCCGCGAAGCCGGCCTCGCGCAGCATCCGCTCGAGCCCGGCGGCGCTGGCCAGGAAGCCGTGGAACCCGGGGGAGAGGGCGATGAGGACGTGCTCGTCGACGTTGCCGGGGTCCACCGCCTCCGCTGCGGGCGTCGTGAGGACGAGCACGCCGGCCGGGGAGAGGTGCCGCGCGAGGGTCCGCAGGAAGTCGTGCGGGTCGGGCACGTGCTCGACGACCTCGGACGCGAGCACCAGGTCGAAGGGCTCGCCGAGCTCCGTCGTCGCCGTGACGTAGAGGTCCCGGATGTCCAGCCCGAGCTCGGCTGCGCCGCGCCGGCCCGCCAGCGACGGCTCGACGCCCACGACGTCCCAGCCGTGCAGGAACCGCCCTAGGTCCATGCCGAACCCGTAGTTGCAGCCGACGTCGAGCATGCGTCGGACGGCGGTCGGGTCGGGGACGTCCAGGCCGGCCGCGATCGCGTCGATGCCGGCGCCTGCCTCGACGTAGGCGTCGATCGAGGCGTCGTCGGGCGTGACGTCGCCGACCTCGCCGCTCATCCGCACGGAGCCGCAGCTCGGGCAGCGGACCACCTCGATGCCGGTGCGTCCGAGCGCGTTCACCTCGGCGACCTGCACGGCCTGGCCGGAGAACCGGCACACGAGGCACTCGAGGACCGCGGGGTCCTGCCGCCAGTCGAGCTCCGTCACCGGGTTCCTCCCTCGAGGGTGGTGCACGCTACCGCGCAGCCCGGCACGGGGACGAGGGGCGCCCGCGTCGGGCGCCGGTGTCACCGGGCGTGCGTAGGCTCGCCCGCATGGACCTGTTCGACGCCGTCACCTCCACGGGACAGGGGCTGCCGGGCGTCAGCAGCAGCACGCCGCTCGCCGTGCGGATGCGCCCGCGCACGCTCGCGGAGGTCGCCGGCCAGCAGCATCTGCTCGCGCAGGGCTCCCCGCTGCGCCGCCTCGTCGACCCGGCGGAGGACGGGTCCCGCCGGGCCGCCCCGTCGTCCGTCGTGCTCTGGGGCCCGCCCGGCACCGGGAAGACGACGCTCGCGTACCTCATCGCGGCGACGTCGGGCCGTCGGTTCGTCGAGCTCTCGGGCGTGACGTCGGGTGTCAAGGACGTGCGGGCCGTGGTCGACGAGGCGCGTCGGCGCCTCGCCACCGGGGGCGCCGAGACCGTGCTGTTCATCGACGAGGTGCACCGCTTCTCCACGACCCAGCAGGACGCGCTCCTGCCCTCGGTCGAGAACCGGTGGGTGACGCTCGTCGCGGCGACGACGGAGAACCCCAGCTTCTCGGTGAACTCGCCGCTGCTCTCCCGGTCGCTGCTCCTCACGCTGCGGCCGCTCGAGACGGCGGACGTCCGGGCGCTCGTGCGCCGCGCCGTCGAGGACGAGCGCGGCCTGGGCGGCAGCGTCACCCTCGCCGAGGACGCCGAGGAGCACCTGCTCCGGCTCGCGGGCGGTGACGCGCGCAAGGCGCTGACGATCCTCGAGGCGGCCGCCGGGGCGGCGCTCGACGCGGGCCCGGCCGGCCGGGACGGGGACGGCGCGCCCGTCGTCGACCTGCCGACGGTGGAACGGGCGATCGATGTCGCCGCCGTGCGCTACGACCGTGCGGGCGACCAGCACTACGACGTCATCAGCGCGTTCATCAAGTCGATGCGGGGCTCCGACGTGGACGCCGCCCTGCACTACCTCGCGCGGATGGTCGTCGCGGGGGAGGACCCGCGCTTCATCGCGCGCCGCATCGTCATCGCCGCCGCCGAGGAGGTCGGCATGGCGGACCCGTCAGCGCTGCAGACCGCCGTCGCGGCGGCGCAGGCGGTGGCGCTCATCGGGATGCCCGAGGCGCGGATCATCCTTGCGGAGGCCGTGGTGCACGTCGCGACGGCGCCGAAGTCGAACGCGTCGTACAAGGCGATCGACGCCGCCATCGCCGACGTGCGCGCCGGCAAGGCGGGCACGGTGCCCCCGCACCTGCGCGACGCCCACTACGCCGGCGCGCAGGGCATCGGCCACGGCACGGGCTACCGCTACGCGCACGACGAGCCGCACGCCGTCGCGAGCCAGCAGTACGCGCCCGACGAGCTCACCGACGCCCGCTACTACGAGCCGAGCGACCGCGGCCAGGAGCGCGAGATCTCCGTCCGCCTGGCCCGCATCCGCGAGATCCTCCACGACCGCTGACCCCGGCAACGCAGCGCGGTTCTGGAACCCGTTCCGCGGTGGAACCGACTGATCGCTTCCAGAACCGTCGCACCGTCGCTCAGCGGGCACGAAGGACCGCGAGGGTGCGCGTCACCACGTCGATGACGTGGGCCGGACGTTGCGTCAGGTCCGCCCACGTGAAGCGGAGAACGGTGTAGCCCGCCAGCATCAGGCGGTTCTGCTTGTCGCGGTCCGACTGGAACTGCGCGCGGGCGTGGTGCTCGAACCCGTCGGTCTCGATGACGAGGCGTTCTGCGGGGAACAGCACGTCCGCGCGGCCGATCAAGCCGCGAGCGTCGCGGACCTGCTGGTCGAAGAGCCACCCCGTCACCCCTGCGGCGCGCAGGATCCGGCGCAGCCGACGTTCGGCCGCACTGAGGGTGCCCCGGCGGACGTCTGCGAGAGCCTGTCGGCGCTGCCGGTCGCCCCACCGCGGCCCCCGGGCGAGGGCCTCCTCGAGAGCTGCGGCGGAGAGCAGCTCGCGGGTCGTCGCCCAGACCACCAGGCGCTCGGCGTCGGGCTGCGGCAGACGTCCGACGCAGTCCAGCACCGTCCGGCTGCGACTGGTGACGAGGGCACGCCCGACGGCCACGACATCGCCCGGATCCAGCGCGTACCGGTGCGTCACGACGCCGTCGCGCGACGGCACCCGCCGGGGGACGTGCGCGTGGTCGACGTCCTCGTCCGGGACGGGCAGACCGTACAGGCGCGCGGCCGTCGAGAGGCAGGCCACAGCGTCCGGCCAGGTCAGTCCGATCGCGTCGACCCGGTGTGCCGGCGTGACGCTCAGGGGTCGCACGGCGAGCGCGTCCCCGAGGACGGGCTGCCACGCCCCCGACGCGAGCCGGCGACCGACCTGGTCCGCCGAGGCACCGGCCGCTCGAGCCTGCCGGGCGGTGAAGAGGCCGCGTTGGCGCCGCGCCACCGGCGGCGACCAACGCATCGGGAGGCGAGTCATGCGCCACGGTGCACCGCACCACCCGCTCGTCGGACGAGGGGCTCGCCGCACCTGTGGACCGCCCCCGCCTGTGGACGGCGGGCGCCACACACGACGGCCGGGCGCGTTCTGGAAGCCATCCCGCGCAGCAACCCCCTCGTCCCTCCCAAAACCCCGGGGCTGCGGGTGCGCGGAGGGCCGGTGCGGACCCGCGGGCGGGTGGGCAGGGCTGGGGTGGGGGCGAGGTCGGGGTGGGGTAGTCTTGACCGGTTGCCCGTCGAGGGCAGCCACCCTGGGGACCTCAGCCGCACCACGAAGGTTGGTCCCACACCCGCCGGAGACCGTCCGCCGCGGGATGTGCCACGACAACGACAGGAAGTACCACGTGTCCTCTGTGACCCGCGCGCGCCGCCAGGTGCGCCTCTCCCGGGCCCTCGGCCTGGCCCTGACGCCGAAGGCCGTCAAGCACTTCGAGAAGCGTCCCTACCCGCCCGGTGAGCACGGTCGTGCCCGCCGCCGCACCGAGTCCGACTACGCGGTCCGTCTGCGCGAGAAGCAGCGCCTGCGCGCCCAGTACGGCCTGCGCGAGAAGCAGATGGCCCGTGCGTTCGACGAGGCCAAGAAGACCCCCGGCCTGACCGGTGAGGCCCTGGTCGAGAACCTCGAGCAGCGCCTCGACGCGCTGGTCCTGCGGTCGGGCTTCGCCCGGACGATCCTCCAGGCCCGCCAGGTCGTCGTGCACCGCCACATCCTGGTGGACGGCAAGATCGTCGACCGCCCCTCCTTCCAGGTGAAGCCGGGCCAGACGCTCCAGATCAAGCCGCGCAGCCAGACGAGCGACCAGTTCCGCGTCGCCGCCGCCGGTGCGCACCGCGACGTCCTGCCGGCCGTCCCGGGCTACCTGGACGTCCAGCTCGAGAAGCTGTCGGCCCAGCTGACGCGTCGCCCGAAGCGCGCCGAGGTCCCCGTGACCTGCGAGGTCCAGCTGGTCGTCGAGTACTACTCGCGCTGACCTCGACCGCTGCGAACGACGCCCCGTACCCCGGCACCTGCCGGGTGCGGGGCGTCGTCGTCGGGGGCCCCGACGGCCGGTAGTGTCGTCCCGATCCCCAGGTCCTGCCGGCTCGCCCGCCAGGACCGGGCTCGACCGGCACGACCGGCACGACCGGCACGACTCGGCAGGACCCGCACGACTCGGCACGACCCGGCAGGAAGGACTCCGCATGTCCCTCGGTGACGTCGCAGGGCTGATCTCCGCGATCGCCTTCGTGCTCCTCGTCGGGTTCCTCGCCGTGCCCCTGTGGAAGCTCGGCCGGACGTTCGACGCGGCGACGCAGTCCGTCAAGGACCTCACCGACCACACGGTGCCGGTGCTCGACGAGACCGCCACCACCGTGGCGTCCGCGAACGCCCAGCTGGTCAAGGTGGACACCATGACGACGTCCGCCGCCGAGATCAGCCAGAACGTCTCGGCGCTGACCGCGCTCGTCGCCGCGACCGTCGGTGGCCCCCTCATCAAGGTCGCTGCCTTCTCGTACGGCGTGCGCCAGGCCCTGGCCGATCTCACGGCCCGGTTCAAGTGATGCGACGGCTCTTCTGGGTCGGTGTGGGCGCCGCGACGGCCGTCGCGCTCGCCGGCCGTGCCCGCCGCCTCGCGCACCGCTACACGCCAGCCGGGGTCACCGAGCAGGTCGAGGCGGCCGGCCAGAGCGTCGGTGCCGCCCTGCAGCACGCGGTCGGGACGTTCCGCGCCAGCGCGGAGGCCCGCGAACGCGACCTGGTCACGACACTGCTGGTCACGCCCGAGGGCGGTGACGCGAGCGCGGTCCTGCGGCGCGGCCGCCGCGAGGCCGGCTCGGGATCCGTGAGCGAGCCGCCCTATCGAGCTCCGTCGTCATCCACCTCGCGCGCGCACCCCTCGGGCCGGGTGGATGACGACGACAGCCCGTACGACTTCTGACCCGACCTCTCACCGGGCGGCCCGGCCGCCCCTCGGACCACAGCCTGAGCCGACGACGTCGGCCGACCCAGGCCGGGACGCCCCGGCCGCAGACGTGAGGACACCATGCGGACCGCCGAGATCCGACGCCGTTGGCTCGACTACTTCTCCGAGCGCGACCACGCCGTCGTGCCGAGCTCGTCCCTCATCTCGCCCGACCCGTCGACGCTGTTCGTCATCGCCGGCATGGTGCCGTTCATCCCGTACATGCTCGGCCAGCAGACGCCGCCGTGGCAGCGCGCGACGAGCGTGCAGAAGTGCGTGCGCACCCTCGACATCGAGGAGGTCGGCAAGACGACGCGCCACGGCACGTTCTTCCAGATGAACGGCAACTTCTCGTTCGGCGACTACTTCAAGGAGGGGGCGATCTCCTACGCGTGGGAGCTCGTCACCGGCTCCCAGGCGGACGGCTTCCTCGGCTTCGACCCGGACAAGGTCTGGGTCACCGTCTACCACGACGACGACGAGGCGGCTCAGCTCTGGCGCAAGGTCGCGGGCCTGCCGGAGGAGCGCATCCAGCGGCGCGGCAAGAAGGACAACTACTGGCACACCGGCCAGCCCGGCCCGGCGGGTCCGTGCTCGGAGATCTACATCGACCGCGGGCCGCAGTACGGCGCGGACGGCGGGCCTGTGGTCGACGAGGACCGCTTCCTCGAGATCTGGAACCTCGTGTTCATGCAGTACGCGATCGACGGCGTGCGCTCCAAGGACGACTTCGACATCGTCGGGGACCTGGCGCAGCGCAACATCGACACCGGCATGGGGCTCGAGCGCGTGGCGTACCTGCTCCAGGGGGTCGACAACCTCTACGAGATCGACGAGGTCCGTCCGGTCATCGACGTCGCGTCCGAGCTCGCGGGCCGGCGCTACGGGACCGACCGGGACGACGACGTGCGCATGCGCGTGGTGGCGGACCACGTCCGGTCGGCGCTCATGCTCATCGGCGACGGGATCACCCCGTCCAACGAGGGACGCGGCTACGTGCTGCGACGCCTTCTGCGCCGGTCGGTCCGCGCGATGAAGCTCCTCGGCGTCGACGAGCCGTCGATGCCCGCGCTGCTGCCGACCTCGATGGCCGCGATGAAGCTCTCCTACCCCGAGCTCGAGACCGACTTCGCGCGCATCTCGCGGATCGCGTACGCGGAGGAGGAGGCGTTCCGCCGCACGCTCGTCGCGGGCACGACCATCCTCGACACCGCGGTGCAGCAGGTGAAGACGTCCGGCGGCACGCGGATCGCGGGGGAGCAGGCGTTCGCCCTCCACGACACCTACGGGTTCCCGATCGACCTCACGCTCGAGATGGCCCAGGAGCAGGGCCTGACGGTCGACGAGCAGGGGTTCCGTGCGCTGATGACGGCGCAGCGCGACCGGGCCCGCGCGGACGCGAAGTCGAAGAAGGGCGGGGCGGCGACGTCGACCGCCTACCGCGAGCTGCGCGAGGCCGGGCCGACGGAGTTCACCGGCTACAGCCAGCTGACGACGCCGTCCACGGTGCGTGGCCTGCTGCGTGACGGCGCCGTCGTGCCGCGCGCGACGGAGGGCGACACCGTCGAGGTGGTGCTCGAGCGGACCCCGTTCTACGCCGAGTCCGGCGGGCAGGAGTCCGACGCGGGTGTCATCACGGCCGACGGCGCACGCCTCGAGGTGCTCGACGTGCAGCGCCCCATCAAGGGGCTCGTGGTGCACACCGTCCGCGTCGCGGAGGGCGAGGTGGGCCCGGGCACCGAGGTGCTCGCGCAGGTTGACCCGGAGTGGCGGCTCGGCGCACGCCAGGCGCACTCGGGCACGCACCTGATCCACGCGGCGCTGCGCGAGGTGCTCGGGCCGGACGCGCTGCAGTCGGGCTCGTACAACAAGCCCGGCTACCTGCGGCTCGACTTCTCCTGGAACCAGGCGCTGTCGCCGTCGGTGCGCAGCGAGGTCGAGGAGGTCGCCAACCGGGCGATCCGCAAGGACCTCGGCGTCTCCTGGCAGTACATGACCCTGCCCGAGGCCCGGGCGTGGGGCGCGATCGCGCTCTTCGGCGAGACCTACGACGAGCAGGTCCGCGTCGTGGAGATCGGCGGGCCCTGGTCGCGTGAGCTGTGCGGCGGCACGCACGTCGACCACTCGAGCCAGGTCGGCCTCATCGCGATCACGGGGGAATCCTCGGTGGGCGCCGGCGCGCGCCGCGTGGAGGCGCTCGTCGGGATGGAGGCGTTCCAGGCCCTGGCGAAGGAGCGTGCGCTCGTCGCGACGCTGACCGACGCGCTCAAGGTGCGGCCCGAGGACCTGCCCGAGCGCGTCGCCGGTGTGGTGGCGCGCCTGCGCGAGGCGGAGAAGGAGCTGGCCGGCCTGCGTCAGGCGCGCCTGCTCACGGCCGCCGCGGGGCTGGCCAAGGGCGCCGTGAGCGTGGGCGACGTCCGCGTGGTCGCGTACGACGCCGGAGGCGTGTCGTCGGCGGACGACCTGCGGACGCTCGCGCTCGACGTCCGGGGCCGGCTCGGCGAGCAGCCCGCGGT
>CAUQTR010000076.1:0-7778 GCA_963521045.1 uncultured Actinotalea sp. | reverse complement strand
CGCGTGCGGCGCTCGTCGCGGTACAGGGAGCCGCCCGCCCAGTCGGGGTCGCTCGGCAGCGGGTCGCTCGGCGCCCCCGGCACCGACGCCGACGACCACCGGGTGGCGACGTCGGCGTCCTGGATCTTGGCGAGCGCCAGGCGCACCGCGTCGTCGAACCCGACGAGCCCCTCGGGCGGGTCCGGCACGTGCTCGGCGATGTCGTGCTCGTCGCAGACCACCTCGTGCACGAGCGACTCGACGAGCGGCCGCGCGAGGCCGGAGGGCACGGGCGTGACCAGGGAGACCCAGAGGCTCGAGAGCCGGGGGGACAGGACGCCGACCCCGACGATGACGCGCCGGGGGAGACCCGCGACCGCCGCGTAGCGGTGCATCATCTCGCGATAGGTGAGGACCTCGGGCCCGCCGATGTCGAACGCGCGGTTCACGGACGGCGCCATCGCGGCGCTGCCCACGAGGTACCGCAGCACGTCGCGGACGGCGACCGGCTGGATCCGGTTGTCCACCCACCGCGGGGTCGTCATCGCCGGCAGGCGCTCGGTGAGGTAGCGCATCATCTCGAAGGACGCGGAGCCCGAGCCGAGGATGACGGCCGCGCGCAGCACCGTCGTCGGGACGCCGGACGCGAGGAGGATCTCACCGACCTCCTTGCGGGACTCGAGGTGCGGCGAGAGGTCCTGGCCCTCGGGGAAGAGCCCGCCGAGGTAGACGATCCTCCCGACGCCGGCCTCGCGTGCGGCCTGGGCGAAGGTCAGGGCGGTGCGGCGGTCGCGCGCCTCGAACCTGCGGCCGGAGCCGAGGGAGTGGATGAGGTAGTAGGCCACCTCGACGCCGTCGAGAGCGGCGCGCACCTGGTCGAGGTCGGAGGCGTCCGCCTCGACGACGTCCACCCGGTCGACCCAGTCCCGGCCCTGCAGCCGGCCCGGGTTGCGGGCCACCGCGCGGACCCGGTGCCCCGCGTCCAGCAGCTCGGGCACCAGGCGCCCGCCGACGTACCCGGTCACGCCCGTCACCGCTACCAGTGCCACCGCCCGAGCGTAGGTCGGCGATCGCGACCGCGCCTGCGGCCGCAGTGCCACCGGTCTGCGCACGACGCGCGAGGGGACGACGCACCGCCCGATGCGTCTCGTGTGGTGGCCCGCGGCGCGCAGGCCTACCGTCGGGCTCAGGCGGCGATCGAGGGGGCGGCGGACGATGGCGACCACAGGAGCTTCGGCGGGGGCGGCGCCCCAGCGCGAGCAGTACGACACGGGGCGGGCGGTGCTGCTCGCGACGGTGGCGGCGCTGGGCGGCTTCCTCTTCGGGTTCGACACGGCCGTGATCAACGGCGCGGTGACGGCGATCCGGGACCAGTTCGGCATGGGTGCGGGCCTGACCGGCTTCGCGGTCTCGTCGGCCCTGCTGGGGTGCGCGCTCGGTGCGTGGGCGGCCGGCCGGCTGGCGGACCGGCAGGGCCGGATCCGGGTGATGCTCCTCTCGGCGGTGCTCTTCACGGCGAGCGCGATCGGCTCGGGCCTGTCCTTCGGCGCCTGGGACCTCATCGTCTGGCGGATCGTCGGAGGGCTCGGCGTCGGCGCCGCGTCCGTCATCGCCCCCGCGTACATCGCCGAGATCTCGCCCGCGTCGATCCGCGGCCGGCTCGGGTCGCTGCAGCAGCTCGCGATCGTCACCGGCATCTTCGTCGCGCTCCTGACGGACTACTTCCTCGCGACGGCGGCCGGTGGTGCCGCGGAGGAGCTGTGGCTCGGCCGCGAGGCCTGGCGCTGGATGTTCATCTCCGAGGCCATCCCCGCCGTCGCGTACGGGATCCTCGCGCTGCAGATCCCCGAGTCCCCGCGCTATCTCGTCTCGCGCGGCGAGGACGCGGACGCGCGATCGGTGCTGAGCCAGGTGCTCAAGACCGGCATCGACGAGCGCATGCGCGAGATCAAGCGCACGGTCTCCACCGAGGCGCGCTCGTCGATCCGCGACCTGCGCGGGCCCGTGCTGGGATTCCTGCCGATCGTCTGGGTCGGCATCGCGCTGTCGCTGTTCCAGCAGTTCGTCGGGATCAACGTCATCTTCTACTACTCGTCGACGCTGTGGCGCAGCGTGGGCTTCAGCGAGGACGACGCGCTGCTGCAGACCGTCATCACGTCGGTGACGAACATCGTCGTCACGCTCGTCGCGATCTCGATCATCGACAAGGTCGGGCGGCGCATCCTGCTCCTCGTCGGGTCGGCGGGGATGGTCCTCAGCCTCGGCGTGCTGGCCGTGACGTTCGCGACGGCGCGCCTGGTGGACGGCGAACCCGTCCTGGACGGCACGGCGGGGGTCGTCGCGCTCGTGGCCGCCAACCTCTTCGTCGTCTTCTTCGGCGCGTCGTGGGGGCCCGTCGTCTGGGTCCTCCTGGGGGAGATGTTCAACAACCGGATCCGCGCGAGCGCGCTGGGGCTCGCCGCCGCGGCGCAGTGGATCGGCAACTTCCTCATCTCGACGAGCTTCCCCGCGCTCGCCTCCGTGGGCCTGAGCCTCGCGTACGGGCTCTACACGGCCTTCGCGCTGCTCTCCTTCTTCTTCGTGCTGAGGTTCGTGCGCGAGACCAAGGGCAAGGAGCTCGAGGACATGGACTGACCGTGTCCGCTCAGGTGAGCAGGTCGACGAGCGCGCGCTCGGCCGCCGCCCGCGTGCGCCGGCGTCCGATCGTCTTCCCCCGCTCCCACAGGTCGACGAGCCGCGGGTCGATGTAGGACGCGCGGCACACGGCCGGCGTGTTGCCGAGCTCCTCCGAGACCTCCTTGACCACCTGGGACACCACGCGACGTCGGGCGCGCTCGGACTTCGGCGGGTCGCCGGCGTCGGCGAGGGCGGCCGCGGCCAGCACGGTCGCGTGCCACGTGCGGAAGTCCTTGGGGCGCGCGTCCGGTCCGAGGCGCTCTTTGACGTAGGCCTGGATGTCCGCCGTCGCGACGTCCTTCCAGCCCTCGGCGTCCTCGTACCAGGCGAGCAGCTCGGGGTTGTCGTCGTCGCGGTCGCGCAGCTCGCGGACGAGGCGCGCCACGACCTGGTCGTCCACCTGGCTGTGCCGCTCCTGGCCGGACTTGGCGGGGTAGGTGAAGCTCACGGTCTCGCCGTCGACCCGGACGTGCTCGCGCAGCACGGTCGCGAGGCCGTAGCTCCCGTTCTGCTTGGCGTACGTCTCGCCCCCGGCCCGGAAGTACGCCTCGTCAAGCAGCCGGAACGCGAGCGCCAGCGCCTTCTCGCGCGGCATCCCCGGCAGCGCGAGGTCCTTGCTCACCCTGGTCCGCGCGGCGGGCAGGCGCCGCGCCATGAGGAGGACCTGCTCGTGCTTGGCGCGGTCCCGGCGGGCGCGCCACTGCGGGTGGTACAGGTACTGCCGGCGGCCGGCGTCGTCCGTGCCCAGGGCCTGGATGTGGCCGTTCGCGGCCGGGCTGATCCACACGTCCTGCCACGCCGGCGGGATGACGAGGCCCTCGCACCTGGCGACGAGCTCGGGGTCCGTGATGCGCTCGCCGTGCTCGTCCAGGTACACGACGCCGCGTCCCTGACGCCGGCGGGTCCAGCCCGGATCGGTGGGGCGGACCCGGCGCAGTCGTGGCATGCGGACAGTGTGCGGTGGGTGCGCGCGCCCGGCACGCCGAACGGGTCGCCCCGCCTCAGCCGAGCCGGATCATGCCCTCCTGGGCGATCGTCGCCACGAGCGCGCCGGCGCGGGTGTAGACGCGTGCGGCGCCGAGGCCGCGCCCGCCCTGGGCCGACGGGGCCGACTGCACGTAGAGCAGCCAGTCGTCGACCTGCACGGAGCGGTGCCACCACATCGCGTGGTCGAGGCTGGCGATCGACAGGCCCGGGCTCGCCCAGCTCGCGCCGTGGCGCCGCAGCACGGGCTCGAGCATCACCTGGTCGCACGCGTAGGCGAGCAGGGCGCGGTGCAGCACCTGGTCGTCGGGCAGCGGGCCGCGGGCGCGCATCCACACGAGCTGCCGGTCGGTCTGCTCCGGTGCCGGCTCGAGGTAGATCGAGCTGGGCACGTGCCGCAGGTCGAACGCGCTCGCCTGCGTCCAGAAGTCGGCGACGGGGTGGTCGACGGCGGCCAGCAGGTCGATCGCACTCGGCACGTCCTCGGGCTCGGGGACGCCGTGCGGCGGGGTGTCGGCGTGCTCCACGCCGGGCTGCTCGACCTGGAACGACGAGGTCATCGACAGGATGGGGACGCCGCCCTGGTACGCGTGCGTGCGGCGCGCGCTGAACGAGCGTCCGTCGCGCAGGCGCTCGACGCTGAAGGTGATCGGCTCCCGGACGTCGCCCGGTCGCAGGAAGTAGCCGTGCACGGAGTGGGGGAGGCGGTCGCCGTCGAGCGTGCGGGCGGCCGCGAGCAGCGTCTGGGCGAGCACCTGCCCACCGAACACGCGGCCGCCCGGCTTGGGCAGGCTCCCGCCGGTGAACGTGTTCTCGTCGACCTGCTCGAGCCGCAGCACGTCGAGCACGGTGCTCAGCGGGTCGGGGGCCACGGCGGGCATCAGCACGGCCTCCTGGCCGGCCTCGGTGGGCGCGTCGCTCATCGGGCTCCTCTCACTCCTCGAACGTGTTGACCATCGCGTGTGCCGCGCGCTCGAGGTAGTCCCAGAGCGTCGCGTGCTGCAGCGGCGGCAGGGCGAGCGAGTCCAGGGCCGTCCGCATGTGCGCGAGCCACCGGTCCCGGGCGGCGGGGTTGACCTTGTAGGGCGCGTGCCGCATCCGCAGGCGCGGGTGCCCGCGCTGCTCGCTGTACGTCGTGGGTCCGCCCCAGTACTGCTCGAGGAAGCCTTGCAGCCGGTCCGCCGCAGGCCCGAGGTCCTCCTCCGGGTACATCGGGCGCAGCAACGGGTCCTCGGCGACCTCGGCGTAGAACGCGGCGACCAGACGGCGGAAGGTGCCGGTGCCGCCGACGGCGGTGTAGAAGCTGTCGGTCGCGGACAGCCGGGGGTCGGCGGAGGTCACGGGACCATCCTCCCTCACGCCGCGGGGGCCACCGGACGGCGGGTCCCCGTCCGCGGGCGCCACGCACGTCCGCCCCGAGGCCCGCGGGTGGGGGCCTCGGGGCGGACGGCGGTGCCGGTCAGTGCTCGGGCGTGAGCAGGTAGGCCTCGAGCGCGTCGAGGGCGGCGTCGGCGCCGTCGCCCTCGGCCTCGAGCACGACCTCCTCGCCGCCCCGGGCGCCCAGGGCCATGACGGCGAGGATGCTCGCGGCGGAGGCGGGCGAGCCGCCGTCCTTGCGGATGGTGACGGGGACCGGCTGCTGGCCGGCGAGCTGGACGAACAGGGCGGCCGGACGGGCGTGCAGCCCTTCGGTGATGGCGACGGTGACGCGGCGCTCGGGCACGGTGACCTCGATCTCTCGGTGGTGGCGGGGAGGCGGCGGCGTGGGGGCCGTCGCGCGGGCGGTGGACGGAGTGCAGATGCCGCTGCTCCGCCGGACGTGACGTCCGGCGGAGCAGCGGCCGTGCAGTCTCGGACCTACGGTCTCAGACCCTCGGTGTCCGTCCGGTGTCGCCGGCGACCGCGGGCGTGGTGCCGGCGGCGGTGGCGACGACGGGCTCGTCCATCGGCTGGTCGACGAGCACGTTGTTCGGGTCGGCGGCGGCGCCGTCCTCCTCGCGGCCGGGGGTCCGCAGGTTCCACTTCGTGATCACGAAGCGGAAGAGGACGTAGTACACGACCGCGTAGCCGAGGCCGATGAGGATGAGCAGCAGCGGCTGCTCCGCGATCCGGAAGTTCAGCAGGTAGTCGATGACACCCGCGGAGAACCCGAACCCGGACCGGACGTCCAGCGCGTTGACCAGCGCGAGAGACGTGCCGGTGAGGACCGCGTGGATGACGTAGAGCGGGTACGCCACGTAGACGAACGCGAACTCGAGGGGCTCGGTGACGCCGGTGACGAAGGAGACCAGCGCGGCCGAGCCCATGATGCCGGCGATGACCTTGCGCTGGCTCGGCTTCGCGGTGTGCACGATCGCCAGGGCGGCGGCGGGCAGCGCGAACATCATGATCGGGAAGAACCCGGCCTGGAAGATGCCCGCGGTCGGGTCGCCCGCGAGGAAGCGCGGGATGTCACCGGCGACGACGGTGCCGGCGGAGTTCTCGAACTCGCCGAACTGGAACCACGGCACCGAGTTGAGCAGGTGGTGCAGGCCGATCGGCACGAGGAGGCGGTTGAGCGTGCCGAAGACGAAGCCACCGAGGACGGCCGAGCCGGTGACCCAGTCGCTGACCCCGGAGAGCACGGTGTCGAAGCCGCGGTAGAGGAAGGCGCCGACGACGGCGATGAGGATCGCCGCGAACGCGGTGACGATCGGGACGAAGCGCCGGCCGCCGAAGAAGGCGAGGTAGGCCGGGAGCTTGATCCGGTAGTAACGCTGGTAGAGCAGCGCGGCGACCAGACCCATGACGATGCCGCCGAGGACGCCGTAGTTGATCAGCTGTTGCGTCTCGCCCTCGCCTGCGCGGCCCAGGACATACGGGGACATGGCGTCGGAGACGGCCTTGAAGACCAGGTAGCCGATGAGCGCGGCCAGGCCGGTGGAGCCGTCGGACTTGCGCGCGTAGCCGATCGCGACGCCGAGGGCGAAGAT
Organism: uncultured Actinotalea sp.; assembly: GCA_963521045.1. Classification (GTDB taxonomy): domain Bacteria; phylum Actinomycetota; class Actinomycetes; order Actinomycetales; family Cellulomonadaceae; genus Actinotalea. The sequence goes on along the minus strand of CAUQTR010000076.1, from coordinate 1,167 downwards.
CAGCGGCAGGTTCGCGAACAGGGCGTTGCCCGCGGCGCCGAGCACGTCGGCGACCGGGAGCATCCAGTCGCCCCACGCGCCGGCGACGCCGTCGGCGCCGAGCATGTCGGGCTGCCCCAGGCGCAGCAGGAGGGCCGCGGCGGGCAGGGACGCGATCGGCAGCATGAGCGACCGGCCGATCCGTTGGAGCTGGGCCAGGCCGGGGATGGGCCGCTTCTCGCGGACCTCGGTGGCGGTCGTGGCAGTCATGGAACGAGCACTCCTCGATGTCGGTGTGCGTCGGCGGGCACCGGCGCTCGTCGTGGGTCCATCGCTGCGTCCGGGCAGCCGGCCCACCCTGCTGCAGCTCGGACGACGTCGGCGTCGACGGGGTTCGAGCGGGCGCATCCCTGAGGGACGGAGGGCGGTGAGCTAGATGTCTGGACCAGTTGGGGATCACCATGATGGAATAGCGCCGCCGGTGTCAATGGCGCCGCGCGGCACGTGCCCGGAACGCGCACCCGACGACGGGGAGCGCGGACGACTGCAGAGAGGCGGTGCGGCCCGGATGAGTCACTCCGTCCTCAAGTACGTCCGCGTCCGCGACTACCTGCGGTCCCTCGTGACGCACGAGCTCAAGGTGGGCGACGCGATCCCGTCGGAGCGGGTCCTGTGCGACCGGTTCGGCGTCTCCCGCATGACCGTGCGCCAGGCCGTCGACGCCCTGGTGGTCGAAGGGCTTCTCGAGCGCGAGCAGGGACGCGGCACCTTCGTCGCGCCGTCCAAGATGGACCTCGAGGTGCGCCTGGCCTCGTTCGGCGAGGAGATGCGCCGCCGCGGCATGGAGCCGTCGAGCACCGTGCTGACGGCCGAGGAGGTCCCGGCGTCGCGAGACGTGGCCGACGCCCTCGACCTCGTGCCCGGCGAGCCGGTGCACTACCTGCACCGCGTGCGGCACGCCGACGGCGAGCCGATGGCTATCGAGCAGTCCTGGGTGCCGGCGGCGCTCGTGCCCGGCCTCCTCGCCGGGGGCGCACCCGAGAGCATCTACGGCGAGCTGCGCCGCCGTGGCCTGAACCCCGACTGGGGCGAGGACACGGTCGCCGCCTCGGAGGTCGACGCGCAGGACGCGGCGCTGCTCCGGCTGCGGCCCGGCGCCGCCGTGCTGCGCGTCGCGCGGCGTACCTT
>CAUQTR010000075.1:0-7837 GCA_963521045.1 uncultured Actinotalea sp. | reverse complement strand
CGTCGTCGGCGTCGGCCCGCTCGCCCACACCGCGGTCGAGGTCGGCGGCCTGCTCGCGGCCGAGGGCCTCGGCGCGACGGTCGTCGACCCGCGCTGGGTGCTGCCCGTGCAGCCGGCGCTCGTCAAGCTGGCGGGGGAGCACGACCACGTCGTCGTCCTCGAGGACGGCCTCGTCGAGGGCGGGGTCGGTGCACTCCTCGCCCAGCGCTGCGAGGAGGGCGCTCTGCGCGTGCGCGTGCAGGCCGTCGGCGTGCCGCACGCGTTCCTCGACCACGCCACGATCCCGCAGCTCGTCGAGCAGCTCCGCCTGCGCGCACCCGACGTCGCCCAGGACGTGCTCGCGCGCCTCGCGACACCCTGACCGGACGGCCGCGCGCCCTGCTCGCACCGGCTGCCACCGGGAAAAGACCGGGCGAGGTCGAGCCAAAGGTCCCAGGTCGTCCCATGAATCTCCCCGTACCGTCGAGCCATACAGCCCGACCACGAGGGAGCACGGTTCCATGGCCATCACCGCTGACCACACCACGGTCGTCCCGCGGGACCAGGACGGCCCACCGGCCGCTTGGCACGGGTTCGTCGTGGGCCCCTGGCAGGACTCGATCGACGTGCGCGACTTCATCCAGCGCAACTACACGCCCTACACGGGTGACGCCTCGTTCCTGGCCGGCGCGACGGAGCGCACGACCGGCATCTGGGCGAAGCTCTCCGCGATGTTCCCGCAGGAGCGCGAGCGCGGCGTCTACGACATCGACGCGACGACGCCGTCCTCGATCACCGCGCACGCCCCCGGCTACATCGACCAGGACAACGAGCTGATCGTCGGACTGCAGACGGACGCGCCGCTCAAGCGCGCGATCATGCCGTACGGCGGCTGGCGCATGGTCGAGGGCGCCCTCAAGACCTACGGCTACGAGGCCGACCCCCAGATCGCCAAGATCTTCACGGAGTACCGCAAGACGCACAACGCCGGCGTCTTCGACGTGTACCCGCCCGACGTCCGCGCCGCCCGCAAGTCCCACCTCGTCACCGGCCTGCCGGACGCCTACGGCCGCGGCCGCATCATCGGCGACTACCGCCGCGTCGCCCTGTACGGCGTCGACGGCCTCATCGCCGCCAAGAAGCTCGAGCGCGCCGAGCTCGACATGGAGCGCTCGACCGAGGACGTCGTCCGTGAGCGCGAGGAGATCGCCGAGCAGATCAAGGCGCTGAACGAGCTCAAGGCCATGGCCCGCTCGTACGGCTTCGACATCTCGCGGCCGGCGCAGACGGCGCACGAGGCCGTGCAGTGGCTCTACTTCGCCTACCTCGGCGCGGTCAAGGAGCAGAACGGCGCGGCCATGTCGCTGGGCCGCACCTCGACGTTCCTCGACATCTACCTGCAGCGCGACATCGCGGCCGGCACGCTCACGGAGGAGCGCGCCCAGGAGCTCATCGACGACCTCGTCATTAAGCTGCGCATCGTGCGCTTCCTGCGCACCCCGGAGTACGACGCCCTCTTCTCGGGCGACCCGACCTGGGTCACCGAGTCGATCGGCGGCCTCGGCGAGGACGGGCGGCCGCTGGTCACCCGGACGTCGTTCCGCTACCTGCAGACCCTGTACAACCTGGGCCCGGCCCCGGAGCCGAACCTCACGGTGCTCTGGACCCACCAGCTGCCCGAGGGCTTCAAGCGCTTCTGCGCGCAGGTCTCGATCGACACGTCCGCGATCCAGTACGAGTCGGACGAGCTCGTCCGCAGCCAGTGCGGCGACGACGCGGCGATCGCCTGCTGCGTCTCGGCCATGACCGTCGGCAAGCAGATGCAGTTCTTCGGCGCGCGGGTCAACATCGCCAAGGCGCTGCTCTACGCCATCAACGGTGGGCGCGACGAGATCTCCGGCGAGCAGGTCGCCCCGGTCACCGTCCCCGTCACGGGTGACGTGCTGGACTACACGCAGGTCCGCGCGGCCTACGACCAGCTGCTCGACTGGGTCGCCCAGACCTACGTGGACGCGCTCAACTGCATCCACTGGTCGCACGACAAGTACGCGTACGAGCGCATCGAGATGGCCCTGCACGACCGGGCGATCCTGCGCACGCTCGCGTGCGGCATCGCCGGCCTCTCGGTCGCGACGGACTCGCTGTCGGCCATCAAGTACGCGACCGTCCGCCCCGTGCGGGACGAGACCGGGCTGGTCGTCGACTACGAGGTCGAGGGCGACTACCCGACCTACGGCAACGACGACGACCGCGCCGACGAGATCGCGGTCGAGCTGGTGCGCTCCTTCATGGAGAAGATCCGCCGCCAGCCGACGTACCGCAACGCCAAGCACACGCAGTCGGTGCTGACGATCACGTCGAACGTCGTCTACGGCAAGCACACGGGGAACACGCCGGACGGGCGCCGCAAGGGCGAGCCGTTCGCCCCGGGCGCCAACCCGATGAACGGGCGGGACTCGCACGGCATGCTCGCGAGCGCGCTGTCCGTCGCGAAGCTCCCGTACGACCAGTCGGAGGACGGCATCTCGCTCACCTCCACGGTGGTGCCCTCGGGCCTCGGCCGGGACCGTACCGAGCAGGTGACGAACCTCGTCGGGCTGCTCGACGGCTACACGGTGTCGAAGGGCTTCCACGTCAACATCAACGTGCTCAACCGCGAGACCCTCGAGGACGCGATGGAGCACCCGGAGAACTACCCGCAGCTGACCATCCGGGTCTCGGGCTACGCGGTGAACTTCGTCCGCCTGACGCGCGAGCAGCAGCTCGACGTCCTCTCGCGGACGTTCCACGGCGGGCTGTGACCAGGCCTGCTGGAACGGCGGAGGGCTGATGCCGACCTGACGACGGCGCAGGCCTGACGACGAGCAGCGACGCAGCCCCCGGGGCTGCGGGAGGGGCGCGGTGCCTACGGGCGCCGCGCCCCTCCGTCGTGCGCGTCGACAGGAAAGGCGGACACGGGTCGCAGGCCGCGGACAGGGCAGACCGGGGGCGTCGCAGACCGGGGACATTCGTCCCATGACTTATCCCCGGCTGCCGCCAAGGATGGACTCATGAGCACCGAGACCCTCGCCCTCGCCAGCGGCGCACCCGTGGTCGACCTCGACGTCCCCGTCGTCGGCGGGTCGCACGAGCGGGCGTCAGCCGGCACGGCCGGGCTCGCGCTGCTCGACGCCGACCGCTCCGAGCGGTTCGCGCAGATGCGCGCCGGGGAGCTCGGCTCCCTGCACTCGTGGGAGCTCGTCACGGCCGTCGACGGGCCGGGCACGAGGCTCACCGCCTTCCTCTCCGGGTGCCCGCTGCGGTGCCTGTACTGCCACAACCCCGACACGATGGAGATGCGGCGCGGCGAGCCGGTCACGGCCGAGGAGCTCCTCAACCGGGTCCGGCGCTACGTCCCCGTCCTCAAGGTCACCGGGGGCGGCGTGACGCTCTCCGGCGGAGAGCCGCTCATGCAGCCGGCGTTCGTGGCGCGGGTGCTGCGCGGCGCCAAGGAGATGGGGCTGCACACGGCGATCGACACCTCGGGCTACCTCGGCGCGCACTGCACCGACGAGATGCTCGACGACGTCGACCTCGTGCTCCTCGACGTGAAGTCGGGCCTGCCCGAGACGTACAAGCGCGTGACGGGGCAGAACCTGCAGCCGACGCTCGACTTCGGCCGGCGTCTCGCCGAGCGCGGGACCGAGATCTGGATCCGGTTCGTGCTGGTGCCGGGCCTGACCGACGACGAGGCGAACGTCCAGGCGGTCGCGGACTACGTGGCCACCCTGGCCACGGTGAGCCGGGTCGAGGTGCTCCCGTTCCACCAGATGGGCCGCGACAAGTGGGAGTCCCTGGGCATGCGCTACGAGCTCGACGGCGTCGCCGCCCCCTCGCCGGAGCTCGTCGAGCGGGTGCGCGACCAGTTCCGGGCGAAGGGGCTCACGACGTACTGAGGGAGCTGTTCTGCCCCTCGATCGGGCCTGACGTCCCGACGCCGACCGTACGGTTGCGGCCGGTGGCCTTCGCCTCGTAGAGCGCCCGGTCGGCCCGGGCGAGCAGGGCCTCGACGCTCTCACCCGTGCGCCAGCACGTGACGCCGGCCGAGACCGTCACCCGGAGCCCCGGCGCGACGTCGCCCCAGTCGTGGTCCTCGACGGCCTGGCGCAGCCGCTCGACGGCCCGCTCGGCGTCGGGGCCGCTGGTCGGCGCGGCGAGCAGCAGGGCGAACTCCTCACCGCCGAACCGCGCGAAGTGGTCAGCGGTGCGCACGGTCCGCTCCGCGACCCGGCACAGCTCGGCGAGGACGGCGTCCCCGACCCCGTGCCCGTGGGTGTCGTTGACGAGCTTGAAGGCGTCGATGTCGAGGATCGCGACACCGAACGGCCGGGTCCCGCGGTCGGCACGCGCCCGCTCCTCGGTGAGCGCGGACATGAAGGAGCGCCGGTTGGCGACCCCGGTGAGCTCGTCGATCGTGGCGAGGGCGTGCACACGCTCGAGCGCCTCGCCGAGCTCGGCGTTCTTCGCGGAGAGCTGGCTGCGCAGCCTCCCGAACCGTGCCCCGACCAGGGTCAGCTGGTGGATCGAGAGCACGACGAAGGTCCAGAGCAGGGCGAGGTCCACGGGGGAGGTGCCGATGTGGCCGAAGCGGTCCCGGACCAGGAGCAGCGCGGCCGCGAGGCCGGCGGCGACCCACCACGTCGCGACCCGGAACTGGTGCGCGCTGAAGGTCGCCATCGCGAAGGTGAAGGTCACCAGCACGGCCATGAGGAACAGGGGCCACAGCCGCGGCGCCAGGACCAGGAAGACGAGCTGGACCACGAAGCTCGACGCCATCTGCGGGATGACGAGCGCGGGGTCCCGCAGGCGCAGGTTGAGCCCGGTGCGCACGAGCACCGCGAACCCGCAGGTGGTCGTCAGGATGATCGCCGCGAAGGCCAGGGCCACCGGCCACGGCGCCGATCCCGCCGCGGAGAACAGCAGGACCATGACGGCCTGGAGCGCTGCGTTCCCCACGCCGATGAGCGTCATGCGGTAGCGCTGGGCCTGGCGCCGCGCCTCGCGCGCGGTGGAGGGATCCGTTCCCGCTGTCACGGTCGGACCATCGGCCGCGGGTGCCCGGATGTGACCCGCGGCCGACCGTCCGTGCAGGTCACCCGGCCGCGGTCGGCGTGGGGACGTCGGCCGCGCCCGGGGGGAGCAGCCGACGTCCCAGCACGCGCTCGGACCAGCCCGTGCGGTCGAGGTAGGGGCAGATCCCGCCGAGGTGCAGGGGCCAGCCCGCGCCGAGGACCATGCACAGGTCGATCTGCTCCGGGCCCTCGACGACGCCCTCGTCGAGCATGAGCCCGATCTCCTGGGTGAGCCCGCCGAGGACCGCGTCGAGCACGCCCTGCTGGTCGAGCGACCCGGGACGCCCAGGGTCGCCGAACACGTCCTGGATCGTGGGGTCGACGTCGGCCTCGGCGCCCGTGCCGTCCGGCTCGGGCACCACGCGCCGGCCCTCGGCCGCGAGCCGCTCGAGCCCGGGGGACAGCGGGTAGCGGTCGCCGAGGTCCTCGTGCAGCGAGCGGAGCACGTGCAGCGCGACGGGCAGGCCGACGAGCTGGATCAGCGCGAACGGGCCCATGGGCAGGCCGAGGGGACGCAGGGCCCGGTCGGCCACCGTCACGGGTGTACCCCCCTCGACGGCGGCAGCGACCTCGGCGAGCATCCGGAGCAGGAGCCGGTTGACCACGAACCCCGGCCGGTCCGCGACGCCCACGGCAGTCTTGCCGAGCGCCTTGGCGACCGCGAACGCGGTGGCGACCGCGGCGTCGTCGGACGTGGGCGTCCGCACCACCTCGACGAGCGGCATCTGCGCGACCGGGTTGAAGAAGTGCAGGCCCACCACGCGCTCGGCGTGGCGCAGGTGCTGGCCCATCTGCGTCACCGACAGCGCCGACGTGTTCGTCGCGAGCACCGCGGCCTCGTCGATCACACCCTCGAGCTCGCCGAAGACGCGCTGCTTGAGGGGGAGGACCTCGGTGACGGCCTCGACGACGAGGTCGGCTCCGGCGAGGGTCGACAGGTCGGTGCTGATCCGGACGGAGGACAGGATGCGGTTCGCCTCGCCCTGCGAGATGCGTCCCTTGCGGGCGAGCTGCTCGACCTGGGACCGCACACCCGCGAGCCCGGCGGCGACGCGGTCGTCGTCGACCTCGCGCATGAGGACGGGAACGCGCAGCCGCCGCGCGATGAGGACCGCGAGCTGCCCGGCCATGAGTCCCGCCCCGACGATCCCCACCGACCGCACGGGTCGCGCGAGCTCGGCCGCCGGAGCGCCGGCCGGACGTCGCGCCTTGCGCGTCGTGAGGTCGAACGCGTAGAGCCCGGCGCGCAGCTCGTCGCTCATGATCAGGTCGGTCAGGGCGTCGTCCTCGGCCGCGAAGGCGGCGTCGCGCTCCGCGGTGCGTGCGCCGGCCAGGAGCTCGAGGGCCCGGTAGGGCGCGGGCTTGGCCCCGTGCAGGCGGCGGTCCAGCTGTTCGCGTGCCGCCGCCACGACGGCGTCCCAGGTGGCCTGGTCGTCGAGCGGACGCCGCGGCACCTGCTCCTGCCCGTCGAGCACCCGGGCGGCCCAGACGACGGACTGCTCGAGGAAGTCGGCCGCGTCCAGCACCGCGTCCACGAGCCCGAGCTCCAGGGCGTCGGCTGCACCGGTCATGCGGTTGTTGGCGAGCGGCTTCATGAGCACGAGGTCGACGGCCGCGCGGATCCCGACCAGGCGCGGGACGACGTAGCACCCGCCCCAGCCGGGCACGAGCCCCAGGAAGGTCTCGGGCAGGGCCAGGGCGGTGACGTCGGCGCCCACGGTGCGGTAGTCGCACGCGAGCGCGAGCTCGAGGCCACCTCCGAGCGCTGCGCCGTTGACGAACGCGAACGTCGGCACGCCCAGCTCGCCGAGGAGGCGGTAGGTCGCGTGGCCGAGCTCGGCGATGCTCCGGGCCACGGCACGGTCCGACAGGCCGGAGACCGCACGCAGGTCGGCGCCCGCGGCGAGGTAGTACGGCTTGCCCGTGACGGCGAGCGCGCGGATCTCGCCCGCCCGCGCCCGGGACTGCTGCACGAGGAGCGCGTCGCGGAGCTCGGTGAGGCCACCTGGGCCGAGCGTCGTCGGCTTGGTGTGGTCGAACCCGTTGTCCAGCGTCACGAGCGCGAGCGTGCCGCCGCCCGGCAGGGCGACGTCGCGCACGAGGGCGTGCGTGACCCGCTCCTGGGTCGCCGTCTGCTCGGCCGTCCCGGCTCCCGCGGTCATGCCTGCTCCTCCGCGCTCGTCGTGCTGGTGGTCATCGTGCTGGTGGTCGTCGTGCCTGCATGCGGGTTCTCCCAGACGACGGTGCCGCCCTGGCCGAGCCCGACGCACATGGTCGTGATGCCGTAGCGCACGTCCGGGCGCTCGGCGAACTGCCGGGCGAGCTGCGTCATGAGCCGCACGCCCGAGGCCGCCAGCGGGTGCCCGACGGCGATCGCCCCGCCGTAGGGGTTGACCCGCGGGTCCTCGTCGTCGATGCCGAAGGCGTCGAGGAAGGAGAGCACCTGCACGGCGAAGGCCTCGTTGATCTCCACGAGGCCGATGTCGTCCATCGTCAGCCCTGCGCGGGCGAGCGCGCGCTCCGTCGCCGGCACCGGTCCGAGACCCATGACGGCGGGGTCGACGCCCGCGTAGGCGTAGGACACGAGCCGCATCCTCGGCGCGAGCCCGAGCTCGGCCGCCGTCTCCTCCGCGGCGAGCAGGCACATCGTCGCGCCGTCGGTCAGGGGAGCGCTGGTGGCCGCCGTGACGCGGCCACCGGCGCGGAATGGCGTCGGCAGGCCGGCGATGTCCGCCGCGGTCGTGCCC
>CAUQTR010000074.1:0-7905 GCA_963521045.1 uncultured Actinotalea sp. | reverse complement strand
GTCGAACGCGCCGGCGTCGATGCGCGCGGCGGCCGCCGTCGGGGTCAGCCGCGTGCCCGTGTGGAACGGGAAGGCGTTGCCGCTGAGGAAGGCCACGAGGGCGGCGCGGTCGGCGCCGCGGGCGTCGAGGGGGACGAGGGTGACGTCGTCGGGCACGGGCGCGACGCTACGCACCCGCGTGCGGCAGGGCCACGGCAATCGAGGACTCTGCCGGGAGCGCTGGTTGACTGCCCTCGTGATCCTCCACCTGGCACACCGCACCGACTGGGACGCAGCCCTGGTCCGCGGCGCGTACGAGACCTCGACCCGCGGCGCCCGCCTCGACGAGGTCGGCTTCATCCACGCGTCGTACCCGGAGCAGCTCGCAGCGGTGGCGGAGGCCTTCTACGCCGACGACGACGCCGAGCTGTGCGTGCTCGTCATCGACGACGACGCCGTCCGCGCGTCGGGGACGAGGGTGGTCGACGAGGACGGCGGCACGGGCGAGCTGTTCCCGCACGTCTACGGCCCGATCGACCCGGCGTTCGTCACCGAGGTCCGGCCTGCTGGCCTCGACGCCGAGGGCCGCTTCCGGGTCTGACGGCGTCCGGGCGGTGGGACGATCCCGGCGCGGCTCGGCGCACCCCGGCCATCATGGCGCCATGCCCCTGCTCGTCGAGCCGCACCTGCCCTCCGGCGCGCTCCGCACCGGCTCCCAGCCCAGGATCCCCGGTCGTGCCGTCGCCCTGCGTCCGTGGGTCGAGGACGACGTCGCCACCCTCGTGCACGCCTACGCCGACCCCGACATCCAGCGGTGGCACTGCCGGTCGCTCGACCACGGGGAGGCGGCACGCCTCGTCCGGCGGTGGAACGACGCCTGGGCCGCCGAGACGGGAGCGTCGTGGGCGGTCAGCGAGCACGCGGGCGGACCTGTGGTCGGCCGGGTCGCCTTCCGCACGATGCTCCTGGCGGAGGGCTTCGCCGAGCTCGGGTACTGGGTGCTGCCGTCCGCCCGCGGGCGTGGCGTCGCGACCCGCGCCGTGACCGCGCTGACCGACTGGGCCTTCGACGTCGTCGGTCTCCAGCGGCTCGAGCTCCGGCACTCGACGCTGAACGCCGCGTCGTGCCGGGTTGCGGCAACCACCGGATATGCGACCGAGGGCACCCTGCGGGCGTCGGTGCGGCACGCCGACGGCTGGCACGACATGCACGTGCACGGGCGCGTGCGCGCACCGGCCGCGGGGCACGCGGAGGGTGACGGCACGGTGGAGGGTCGGTGACGCCAGCTCGGTGACGGCGGCTCGGTGGTGCTCAGCTTGGTGGTGCTCAGCTCGGTGGTGTTCAGCTCGGTGGTGCTCAGCCGTCCGCTGCCGCGGCGCGGAGCATCCGTCCCGCGGCGTCGCGCAGCCGCTCGCGGAGCTCCTCGGGTCGCTCGACCACCACCTCGCAGTCCAGGGCCGCGATGACGGACGGGAGCCAGTCCAGGTCTTCCGCATGGATCTCCGCGCGGTGCCACGGCAACGCGTCGGGTGTCGGACCGCCGGCGCTCTCGAGCGGGTCGAGCCGAGCCACGCCGGTCGGCAGGTGCGCGCGGATGCGCTCCGCGGTCTGCCGGATGCGGAGCACCACGAGCCAGCGGTAGTCGGCGTCGGCGAAGCGCTGGTCGAGCCACGTCGTCAGGTCGTGCCGCTCGGGTGGGGCGAAGCTCTCGGGGAGCGGCCGGGCGGACGCCACCCGGTCGACCCGGAACGCGCGCTCCTCCTGCGCGCCGGTGTCCCGGGCCACCAGGTACCAGCGCCTCGCGCGGGCGACGAGGCCGTAGGGGTGGACGGTGCGCCGGGACGGGATGCCCGCGCGGTCGCGGTAGCGCAGGTCGACGGCGCGCCGAAGGGCAACCGCTTCGGCCAGGGTGAGCATGACCGCCGGGTCCGGTGCCGGGTCGCGAAGGTCCCTCGGGTCGCGGTCGCGCACCATCGCGGCCAGCGCGGCGTCGATGCGTCGTGCCTCGTCGAACGGCAGCGCGCGCTTGATCTTGGACAGGGCCGTCTGCGCCGCCACGGCGGGCCGGGCGGACGTCGCCTGCTCATGCGACAGCCCGAGGAACACGGCGACCACCTCCTCGCTCGTGAACATCAGCGGCAGGACGCGCCGACCCGGGGCGAGCCGGTAGCCGCCGTAGCGCCCACGCAGCGACTCGACCGGCAGGTCGAGCTCGACCAGCCGCCGGACGTCCCGTCGCACCGTCCGCTCGTCGACGCCCAGGCGCGCCGCCAGCTCCGCGACGGTGCGCACGTCGGCGGACTGGAGCAGCTCCATCAGCTGCAGCGCTCGCGCGGTGCCGTCGGCCATGAGCCCATCAGCCGCTGATACCGGGCAGATCTTGTCCGGAATCGCTCGTACGGTCCCGTCGTGGCCGACCGGGCCGTACAGACCCCGACCCGAGGAGAGCCATGCAGCTCGCAGCCACCCGCATCATCACCGACGACGTCGACGCCCTGGTCGCGTTCTACGAGCGAGCGACCGGGATCGACGCCGCCCGGCTCCACCCGATGTTCGCCGAGCTGCGCACCCCGCTCGGCACGCTCGCGATCGCGAGCTCCGCCACCGTGCCGCTGCTGGGCGAGGGCGTGGCCGAGGCTCGCGCGAACCGCAGCGTCGTCCTGGACTTCCTGGTCGACGACGTCGACTCGACGTACGGCGCTCTCCGGGACGTCGTCCACGTGTTCGTCAACGAGCCGACGGACACGCCGTGGGGGAACCGTTCGCTCCTCGTCCGCGACCCGGACGGCAACCTCGTCAACTTCTTCACGCCGATCAGCAGGCCCACCCGGCCCGGCGCCGTCGACGGGCCGCTGCTCCCACGTTGACGTGGAACTCCGCGACGCTCCGTCCTCGACAACCCGTCACGCGGCGAGCAGCAGGAGACCGAGCGCCGGCATCACCACGGCGGGAGGCAGGTGGACGCCGTAGACAGCCGCCTTGGGGCCGTTGTTGCGCAGGACGATCACCGCGTCGCCGAGCGGGATCACGGTGGCCGCCAGCAGGAACCATCCCAGGGCCTGGTGCTGCGCCGCCGTGATCAGGACGAGGATGACGAGCCCGGAAGCGAGGTCGCGCACGGCCTTCACCGCGAGCCAGGCACGAAAGGTCGGGTCGTCGGTGGGCGTGTCCGGGATGCCGAAGCCGGCGGCGGCCTGCGGCGCCCAGAACGCCCGCACGTTGACGGTGATGAGGCCGACGGCGATGAGGCCGGCGAGCACGGTAGCGGTCGTCGTCATGCCACGAGCGTGCGGCGGTCACCCCGCTCCGTGCGCGCACTTCGGCTATGGCCGCACAATCGGGGGGTGATCCGCTATCGACTGGGCGCCGGGGCGGCGAGCGTGCGATGGGCGATGTCGCCGATCCACGAGGTGGTCAGTCTCGCCCGGCTCCTGACGGAGCCGCACCGACACCCCGTCTACGAGCAGTGGCTGCGTCGCCGACGGCACCGCCTCGCGGGTCTGGACCTGCGGGCTCTGACGGTCCACATGGCCGACGGCGCCTATCGGCCGGACTTCCTCGACCCGTCACCGCGGACGGACGAGCCGAGCTTCGCCGACGGCTTGGCCGATCTGCTCGCCGCGCCGACGGACGAGGTCTACGCCGAGCTGGACGATGCCTCGCGGGGGCGGGCGGCCGCTGTCCGCCGGCGGCTGCTCGACGACCCCGACCGGGCCAAGGCGGAGGCGGCGGTGGCCATCCGTCGCCTGTGGCAGGCCGTCGTCGAGCCGGAGTGGCCGTCGATGAGGCAGGCCCTACGCGCCGAGATGCTCGATCGAGCCCTCCAGGTGAGTCGCGAAGGGCTGCGGGCGGTCACCCCACGCCTGCACCCGTCCCTGACCTTCGACGCCGGCACCCTGACGATCGCGACGGACGTCGACGTCGAGGTCGACAGCTCAGGCGGACTCGTCGTCGTCCCGTCGCTGTTCATCACGGACCGGGTGCAGTGCACCACCTCCGACCACTGGACGCCGACGGTCTACTACCCGGCCCCCGCCCGGTACCTCTGGGCGGCGCCCACCGCGGCCCGGTCGCTCGACCGGCTCCTGGGGCGCACGCGATCGAAGATCCTGGTCGCGCTCGGCACTCCCCTGCAGACCGGTGTCGTGGCGCGGCTCCTCGACATCTCCATGGCGACGGCGAGCGAGCACCTGACGATCCTGCGCGAGGCCGGCCTGATCGACACGAGCCGCACCGGCCGCACCGCGACCCACGAGCTCACGGCCGTCGGGCGCGCCCTCCTGGACGCGGCACCGCCGCTGTCCTGAGCCGAGCCAGCAGGAGGACGTCGACAGGGTGCAGGCCGGCCCCAACGATGTCTCGTCCGTCACCGAGGTCCGTCCCGCCGCGTTCGACGCCGGCGGTCGCCTCCGGTTCTGACACGCCGTCCCACCCCTCACCTGGTCACTCCCGCGATGCCGCCTCGTGGCGGACCGCGTCCGGCGGCGGTTGCCATCCACCGTCGTCCTTGATCGCGCGCGCGATCCGCGAGCTGATCTCACGCAGCTGCCGCGCTTGCGTCCGGGTCAGCCGATCCAGGACCAACCGGTGCACGGTGTCCACGTGGCCCGGGGTGGCCATCTCGACCTTCCGGCGGCCGGCGTCGGTGAGAGAGGCCAGGGTGAAGCGGCCGTCCGTCGGGTCGGGGGCGCGCTGCACCCAGCCCCTCGACTCGAGCCGCGACGCCGCACGCGACAGTCGCGACAGCGTGCTGTTCGCATAGCCGGCCAGGACACTCATGCGCAGCGTGCGATCGGGTGCGGTCGCGAGTGCGTACATGACTCCGTACTCGAAGTGGGTCAGCTCGGCGTCACGGAGCAGCTGGGCGTCGAGCGCCGGCGGAAGCCACTCGAGGACGGTGGCCAGAGCCGACCAGGTCTCCAGGTCCTCGCCGCTGAGACCTGCGCGGGGTCGGGCGTTCGGCATGGCGCCAGAGTACGTGGGCCGATGCGCGGCGACAGGCGATCTGACTTGCTCAAGCAAGTGACTCGCCCCTACCTTTCACCTACTTGCGCACGTCAACAGCGGTGAGTGTGCGACCAACGACGGACGGGACCCATGGATCTGCAGCTGTCGGGCAGGACGGCCTTCGTGAGCGGCTCGACGCAGGGAATCGGGTACGCGATCGCCGAGGCCCTGCTCCGCGAGGGGGCCGCGGTGGTCATCAACGGGCGGGACGAGGGTCGCCTCCGGGCCGCCGTCGAGCGCCTGCAGCATGCGGTGCCCGGTGCCGCCGTCTCCGGGATCGCGGCCGACCTCGAGGACCCGGAGCAGACGCGGCGGCTGCTGGGCTCCCTGGGCGATGTCGACATCCTGGTGAACAACGTGGGTCTCTTCGAGGTCAAGCCCTTCGCGGCGATCTCGGACGAGGACTGGCAGCGGTACCTCGACGTCAACATCATGAGCGGCGTCCGCCTCTCGCGGCACGTCCTGCCCCACATGCTGGCCACGAGGTGGGGCCGGATCATCTTCGTCGGCAGCGAGTCGGGCGTGAACATCCCCGCGGAGATGATCCACTACGGCCTGACCAAGGCTGCGATGCTCGCCCTGGGCAACGGGCTGGCCAAGCTCACCCGTGGCACCGAGGTCACGGTGAACACGATCCTCGGCGGGCCGACCTACTCCGACGGGGTCGCGCAGACCGTGGACGAGATCTCCCTCGCCCAGGGGGTGGCGGCGCAGGACCTGAAGGCCGCCATCATCTCCCGCAACCAGACCACCCTCCTGCAGCGGTTCATCGACCCCGCCGAGATCGCCAACCTCGCGCTCTACCTTGCGAGCCCTCTCTCCTCAGCCACGAACGGAGCGGCGCTGCGCGCCGACGGCGGAGTCCTGACCACCATGATCTGAGGCAGGTCGGCCTCGACGTCCGCCTCCGGACGACCGGGTGCGGTCTCCCACGGCGCGGAAAGGGGACCCGAACCGGCCGGGATCGTCAGACGTTGAAGCGGAGCTCCACCACGTTCCGTTGCCAACAATCCCTCCGACACCGCAGCCGCGCTGCGGGGTTCGCCGCGACGAGTGACCGGCACAGCCTGGCGACCTGGCCGGGAAGGCAGCCGGCTGCCCGCCAGGCGACCATCGTGAGCGCGAACGCGATCGGCCACGCGACAAGGAACTGCTTCGGCCAGCGTGCGAGCCACTGCATGGACGGGCCCATGACCACGAGGCCCATCACGCCCGACATCGCCGCCGCCAGGATGAAGGTCATGACTACCTGCGAGAGGATGCCGCTCTTCTTGTCCATCGTCCGTCCCTGTCCGGACGACGACGCCTAGCTAGGCGCGGGTCTCCAGCCGTCAGCCCGCTCGGCGCCCGGCGCTACGGACGCTCAGACGTTGAACCTGAACTCCACGACGTCGCCGTCGGCCATGACGTAGTCCTTGCCCTCGATCCGGGCCTTGCCCGCGGCGCGCGCCGCGGCGATCGAGCCGGCGTCGACGAGGTCGTGGAAGGAGATGACCTCGGCCTTGATGAAGCCGCGCTCGAAGTCCGTGTGGATGACGCCGGCGGCCTGCGGGGCGGTCCAGCCGGTGCGGATGGTCCAGGCGCGCGCCTCCTTCGGGCCGGCCGTGAGGTACGTCTGCAGGCCGAGCGTGTGGAAGCCGACGCGCGCGAGCTGGTCGAGGCCGGCCTCCGCCTGGCCTGACTCGGCGAGCATCTCGGCCGCGTCCTCGGGCTCGAGCTCGACGAGCTCGGACTCGAGCTTCGCGTCGAGGAAGATGCAGTCGGCCGGGGCGACGAGCTCGGTGAGGGTCTTCTTCATGGCGTCGTCGGCGAGGCCCGCGTCGTCGGTGTTGAAGACGTAGATGAACGGCTTGGTCGTGAGGAGCTGCAGCTCGCGCAGGGCGGCGGGGTCGACGCCGGCCTTGGCGAGCCTGTCCTGCGCGGCGAAGATCGTGGAGCCCTCGGCGAGCACCTCCTGCGCGCGTTGTGCGGCGGTGAGGACGGCGGCGTCGGTCTTCTTGCCGCGCACCTCCTTCTCCAGGCGCGGGACGGCGCGCTCGACCGTCTGGAGGTCGGCGAGGACGAGCTCGGTGTTGATGGTCTCGATGTCGTCGGCCGGGTCGATGCGGCCCTCGACGTGCACGACGTCGCTGTCGGCGAAGGCTCGGACGACCTGGCAGATCGCGTCAGCCTCGCGGATGTTGGCGAGGAACTTGTTGCCGAGCCCCTCCCCCTCGCTCGCGCCGCGGACGATGCCGGCGATGTCCACGAACGAGACGACGGCGGGGACGATCCGCTCGCTGCCGAAGATCCCGGCGAGCGTCTGCAGGCGCGGGTCGGGCAGCGGCACGACGCCGATGTTCGGCTCGATGGTCGCGAACGGGTAGTTCGCCGCCAGGACCTGGTTGCGGGTCAGCGCGTTGAAGAGGGTGGACTTGCCGACGTTGGGCAGGCCGACGATGCCGATGGTGAGAGCCACGGGCGACGAGTCTACGGGCGGTGGCGGGGAGCGGACGCCGAGGGGTGCCGCGCGCGACGAGGTGCGAGCACGGGTCGTGTCGGAGGTCGCCGATAGAGTTCGAACAGGCGTTCGAGTCGAGGGGGTGGATGGTGACCGCAGTCGCAACGGCTCCGCGGCCCTCATCGGCCGCCCCCGGGCACGGGGAGGCTGAGGCCGTCCTCGCCCGCCTCGAGCGCGCGGTGCGTGACCTCCGTGAGCTCGCCGCCGGAGCGGACGCGGACCGCGCCGGCGGGCGGCAGAGCGTTCTCGTGGCGCTCGACCGGGCCGTCGCGACCCTGACGGCGGTGCGGGGTGACGTGCTGCTCGCCGAGCGCGAGCACGGGACCTGGCGCGGGCACGGAGACCGGTCGTTCGAGGCGTGGCGGGCGCGGACCTCCCGCGCCGGCACGGGGCCCGTCCTGGCCCAGGTGCGCCAGGCC
>CAUQTR010000073.1:0-7928 GCA_963521045.1 uncultured Actinotalea sp. | reverse complement strand
GGCATGGGCGGCGCCGTGGGCGCGGGCTGGGGCGCCTCGGTCGGCGTCGGGTGGGGGGTCGGCTCCGGCGTCGGCTCCGTGGACGGCGTCGGTGCCGGGGACGGCGTCGACGGCCCGCTCGGGGCCGTGCCCGGCACCGACTCGTCGGTCGGGTCGCCCGACGACCCCGCGGACGGGTCGGCAGGGTCGTCGGTCGTCGGTGTGGGCCCACCGCTGCCGGTGCCGTCGGTGGTGCAGCCGGACAGCAACGAGCCGAGGAGCAGTGCCGCGGTCAAGCCACCGACGACGGCCGACGGCCTGTGCCGCGGCAGTCGTCGGTTGAGCATCCTCCTGATCGCCACGGCAAGGTCCCCTCTGCGTCATGACCCGGTAAAGACCGGCAGTCTATGGAGAAGACGCCTCTGGGACGCCGGATGTTGCGTGAACGGCCGGACCGGGTGTGTCGGCGCACGAGAACCGGGTTCGCAGCCCTCGGTCACACCGCCCCGGGATGGCTCGTGAACGCTCCCCGTCCGGGCGGAGCGGAACGCCTAGGCTGGAGCGATGAGCGACGCCCTACCCGTCTCCGGACCACTGCGCGGTCCCGTGATGCTCGCCGCGTTCGAGGGCTGGAACGACGCCGGTGGCGCCGCCACGCAGGCGCTCATCCACCTGCACGACGTGTGGGGCGCCGAGCAGGTCGACGAGCTCGACCCCGAGGAGTACCACGACTTCCAGGTCAACCGGCCGACGATCGCCCTGACGGAGGACGGACGGCGCGAGATCACGTGGCCGACCACGTCGATCGCCGTCGCGTCGCGGCCCACGTCGGGCGACAACATCGTGCTCGTGCACGGCATCGAGCCCTCGATGCGCTGGCGTCGCTACAGCGCCGAGCTGCTCGACCTCGCCGACCGGCTCGGCGTCACCACCGTGGTGACGCTCGGAGCCCTCCTCGCGGACGTCCCGCACACCCGGCCCATCCCGGTGACGGCGACGTCGGACGACCGCGCCCTGCAGGACCGGCTGGGTCTCGATGCCAACACCTACGAGGGGCCGACAGGGATCGTCGGCGTGCTGCAGCACGAGGCGCAGCGCCGCGGAATGAGCTCGCTGTCGGTGTGGAGCGCGGTGCCGCACTACGTGGCGCACCCGCCGTCGCCCAAGGCCACGCTCGCACTGCTCGTGCGGCTCGAGGAGCTGCTGGGCGAGGCGGTGCCGCTGGGCGACCTCGCGGAGGACTCCGAGGCCTGGCAGCACGGCGTCGACGAGCTCGCGGCCGAGGACTCGGAGATCGCCGAGTACGTCGCCCAGCTCGAGGAGGCCAAGGACACGGCCGAGCTGCCCGAGGCGACGGGCGAGGCGATCGCCCGCGAGTTCGAGCGCTACCTGCGCCGGCGCGACGGCGGTCCAGGCACCGCCGGCGGCTGACAGCCGCCTCGTCGGGCTGGAGGGGGTGCCCAGCCGGGCTGGCGCTAGAGCCGGATGCCCAGCAGGGCGTCGAGCGCCCGGGCGACGATCCCCGGGGCGCCCTCGACGTCGCCGCCGACGCTCAGGGAGGCGTCCGCCCACGTGTCCATCGCGCGCAGCGCGGCCGGCGCGTCGAGGTCTGCGGCCAGCGCCGCGCGGATCGCGGCGACGGTGCTGTCCGGGTCGGGACCGCCGTTGCCCGAGACGGCCGCGCGCCATCGGTCCAGGCGCGTCTGCGCCTCGGTGAGCACCGCGTCCTCCCACTGCCAGTCGTCGCGGTAGTGGTGCGCGAGCACGGCAAGCCGCACCGCCATCGGGTCGACGCCCTGGCGCCGCAGCTCGGAGACGAGCACGAGGTTGCCGAGCGACTTGCTCATCTTCTCCCCGCCCAGGCCCACCATGCCGGTGTGCATGTGGACGCGGGCCCCGGCCCCGCCGAGCACCCGGGCGTGGGCGGTGCTCATCTCGTGGTGCGGGAAGACCAGGTCCCGCCCGCCACCCTGGACGTCGAAGGACGAGCCGAGCGCCTGCTCCGCGATCACCGTGCACTCGATGTGCCAGCCGGGCCGCCCGTCGCCGAGCACACCGCCGGGCCAGGACGGCTCGCCCGGGCGCGACCGGCGCCACAGGGCCGGGTCGAGCGGGTCGCGCTTGCCCGGGCGGGCGGGGTCTCCCCCGCGCTCGCCGAACAGCTCGACCGTCTCGTCGTGATCGAGGCCGGCCACCGAGCCGAAGCACGGGTCGGCGGTGATGTCCGCGTACACGTCGCCGAGGTCGGGGCGGTCCCCGCCGGCGCCGGGCTCGAGCGGGACGCGGTACGCGAGCCCACGCTCGAGCAGGAGCGCCACCGTCTCGGCGATCGTCGGGATCGTCTCGACCGCACCCAGGTACGTGTGCGGCGCCAGCACGCCGAGCGTCGTCATGTCCTCGGCGAACAGGGCGGTCTGCTCGGCCGCGAGCTCCTCCCAGTCCACCCCGGTGGCCGTCGCGCGCTCGAGCAGCGGGTCGTCGACGTCGGTCACGTTGGACGCGTAGCTCACCTCGAGGCCGGCGTCGAGCCAGGCGCGGTGCAGCAGGTCGAACGCGATGTACGTCGCGGCGTGGCCGAGGTGGGTCGCGTCGTACGGCGTGATCCCGCACACGTACAGCGTCGCGGTGGGACCCTCGGACGCCGTCACGAGCGTTCCGGTCACGCTGTCGAGGACCTTCACCTCGCCACCGCGGCCGGGGATGCTCGGGACATGCGGTGAGGGCCAGGTACGCACGTGCGCAGCCTAGGCCAGTCGTGGGACGTCCACCGCCGGGGCCGACGTCGGCCTGGTCACACGACGGCGTCGCTCACGGGCTGCAGGGCACCGGTCCAGATGAGGAGCACGACGACGACGGCGAGCGCGAGCCGGTACACGACGAACGGCATGTAGCTGTAGCCGGAGACGATCTTGAGGAACGCGATGATGACGAGGTACCCGACGGCGAACGCGATGACGGTCGCGAGGACGGTCACGCCCAGGGCCGGGGTCCCGGCCGCGCCGAAGTCGTCGAGGCTCGTCACGAGCTGCTGGACACCCGACCCGAGCACCGCGGGGATCGCGAGCAGGAACGAGTACCGCGCCGCCGCCTCGCGCGTGTAGCCCAGGAGCAGGCCGGCGGTGATCGTGCCGCCCGAGCGGGACACGCCGGGTACGAGCGCCATCGCCTGCGCGAGCCCGAAGAGCACCGCGTGCCGACCGGTGAGCTGGTCGAGCGTGCGAACCTTGGCGCCGACCCGGTCGGCCCAGCCCAGCGCGACCGCGAAGACCGCGAGCGTCATCGCGACGAGGTAGAGGTTGCGGAACGGCCCCTTGATGGAGTCCTCGAACGCGAGGCCGAGCACGACGATCGGCACGGAGCCGAGAGCGATCCACCACGCCATCCGCGCGTCGGGGTCGGCGGCGCCGAGCCGCGAGCGCAGGTCGGTACCGTTCCGGCCGGTGAGCGCGCGCCACCACGCGACGCAGATGCGCGCGATGTCGCGGCGGAAGTAGAGCAGCACCGCGCTCTCGGTGCCGATCTGGGTGATCGCGGTGAACGCCGCACCGGGATCCCCACCCCCCGGCAGCAGCTCGCCGACGATGCGCAGGTGAGCGCTGGACGAGACGGGGAGGAACTCGGTGAGCCCCTGGACCAGACCGAGCACGACTGCTTCCCACCATGTCACGGCGGGCAACGCTACCGGTGGTCGGGCCGCGCGACCGCCCCCGGCGCCCCGCGCGTGCTGACCGGGGGGTCGGCCCCCGACCGGTAGCGTGCAGCGCCATGGAGGAGCGACTGCTGGGGCGGACAGGTCTGCGGGTCTCCGCCCTCGGGCTCGGCACGCTCACGTGGGGTCGTGACACCGACGAGCAGGAGGCGGCCGAGCAGCTGCGGGACTTCGTCGACGCGGGCGGCACGCTGCTGGACACCGCGGCGACCTACGCGGACGGCGGCGCGGAGGAGCTCATCGGGTCGCTGATCGGTCCGGTCGTCAGCCGGGACGACGTCGTCCTGTGCACCAAGGGCGGGGTGCGCCGGACGTCGCGCGGCGGGGTGGTCGACGCGTCGCGTGGTGCGCTCCTCGCCTCGCTGGACGCCTCGCTCGCACGCCTCGGGACGGATCACGTCGACCTCTTCCTCGTCCAGTCCCCCGACCCGCGCACGCCGCTGACCGAGACGGCGGCCGCACTGCGCCAGGCCGTCGACAGCGGGCGTGCCCGCTACGCCGGCCTGTCGAACCACCCGGGCTGGCAGACCGCGCGCGTCGCGACCCTGCTCGAGGCGGACGCGCCCCTCGCTGCCGTCGAGGTCGAGTACTCGCTGCTGGAACGCGGCGTCGAGCGCGAGGTCCTGCCGGCGGCGTCCGCCCTCGGGCTCGGCGTGCTCGCGTGGTCCCCGCTGGGGCGGGGCGTGCTCACCGGCAAGTACCGCCGGACCGTGCCGGCGGACTCCCGCGCGGCGTCGGCGCACCTCGCGGGGTTCGTGGCGCCGTACCTCGGCGCCCCGTCGGCCCGGGTGCTCGACGCGCTGGTCACGGCCGCTGACGGGCTCGAGCGTTCACCCCTCGAGCTCGCCCTCGGCTGGGTGCTGTCGAGGCCCGAGGTCGGCTCGGCGCTCGTCGGCGCCCGCACGGCGGCACAGCTGCGGACGGCACTGGACGCGGACACCGACCTCCCGCCGGCGATCCGCGAGGCGCTCGACGAGGTCAGCGCCCCGCCCACGGGCTACCCCGAGAGCCGCTGACCCGCCGACGCGCCGCTCAGCGCTCGGCGCCGTCGAGCTCGGTCCCGTCGAGCAGGTCGTCCTCGAGGTCCTCGAGGTCGTCCTCATCGACGTCGTCCGCGTCGTCGTCCGCGTCGTCGTCCGCGTCGTCGTCCGCGTCGTCGTCCGCGTCGTCGGCGGCCAGGTCGAACGGCACGGTCGCGCCGGGCACGCGCAGCAACGCGTTGTCGTAGACCTCGAAGGCGTCCGCCAGCACGTCGTACGCGTCGTCGACCACCGGGTCCTCGTCGCCCCGGCGGGTGCTCACCGCGTGGAAGTGCGCCTCCAGTGCGGCGAGCAGGCGGTCGAGCGCGGCACGCGGGTCGTCGGTCATGGCACCGACCGTAGCGCCGGAGCGTGCACAATGGCACTCGATCGACGCGACCCCTGGAGGTACGAGCGTTGGCTGTGAGCACGACGCCGGTCCGCGACGGCTGGCAGACGCAAGGTGGTCAGTACGAGTACCGGGTGCTGACGATCCCCCGGTCCACGAGCCGCGGTGATGCGCGCCGGCTGCTCACCGAGCAGGCCGAGTACGGCCGGTGGGAGCTGGCCCGCTCCAGCCTGTACGCCGGCGGGGACCGCAAGGTCTGGCTGCGCCGCAAGATCATCCGCGTCCGCAGCACCCTCTGACCGCCCACCCCCGCGAACTGGAGCGCAAGGGCCCGGCACGCGCGCGTGTCGGGGCCTTTGCGCTCCAGCCTGCGGGGTGTGTGGTCAGCAGGTGGTGAGGAGGCGGTCCAGGACCCGGGTGCCGAAGTGCAGCGACTCGACCGGTACCCGCTCGTCGACGCCGTGGAACATCGCGGAGAAGTCCAGCGACGAGGGCAGCCGCAGGGGCGCGAAGCCGTAGCCCGTGATCCCCAGCCGGGCGAGCGACTTGTTGTCCGTGCCACCCGACAGCGTGTAGGGCAGCACGGTCGCGCCCGGGTCCTCGGCGTGCAGGGCGGCCACCATCGCGTCGACGAGGCTGCCGCTGAACGGCACCTCGAGCGCGATGTCACGGTGCACGTCCTCGATGCGCACGTGCGGACCGGCGAGCTCGGCGAGCACGGCCCGCGCCTCCTCCTCGTGGCCCGGCAGGAAGCGCGTGTCGAGCACCGCCTCGGCGGACCCCGGGATGACGTTGGCCTTGTACCCGGCGGAGAGCTGCGTCGGGTTGGCGGTGTTGCGCACCGTGGCGCCGACGAACCGGGCCGCCGGGCCGAGCGCGTCCACGAGCCGGTCGACCGCAGCCGGGTCCTCGAGGTCCAGCGGGAGCCCGGTGAGCTCGGCGACGCCGGTGAGCAGCGCGCGGACGGTCGGGGTGATCTGCAGCGGCCAGGCGTAGGTGCCGATCCGCGCGACGGCGGCCGCGAGCTCCGTGACGGCGTTCTCGTGGTTGACCTGCGACCCGTGACCCGCGCGGCCCTCCGCGACGAGCCGTAGCCAGCCGATCCCCTTCTCGGCCGTCTGGAGCAGGTACGCCCGCGAGCCGCCGACGTCGACGGAGAAGCCGCCGACCTCGCTGATCGCGTCCGTGGCGCCCTCGAACAGCTCGGGCCGGTGGTCGACGGCGTAGCGCGCGCCGAAGGCGCCCCCCGCCTCCTCGTCCGCGAAGAACGCGACGACGACGTCGCGCGCGGGGCGCCGGCCCTCGCGCACCATCTGGCGCACGACGGCCAGGATCATGGCGTCCATGTCCTTCATGTCGACCGCGCCGCGGCCCCAGAGCAGCCCGTCGCGCTCCTCACCGCCGAAGGGGTCCACGGACCAGTCGGCGGCCGCCGCCGGCACGACGTCGGTGTGCCCGTGCAGCACGAGCGCGGGCCGGGCCGGGTCGAGCCCCGGCAGCCGCACGACGACGTTCGCGCGGCCGGGCGCCGACTCGAAGAGCTCGGGGTCGAGCCCGACCTCGGTGAGCGAGCCCATGACGTACTCCGCCGCCGCGCGCTCCCCCGGGCCGCTGCCGTCCCCGTAGTTGGACGTGTCGATCCGCAGCAGCTCCTGGCACAGCCGGGCCACCTCGTCCTGCGCGGTGGGGTGACCGGTGCGGGAGGTGGAGGAGGTGTCGCTGACCATGCCAGCCACGCTACCCGCGTCTCAGGCGAGGCCGCGGCGGCGCAGGAGGGGGGCGATCTCCGGGTCGCGTCCGCGGAGCTCGCGGAACGTGTCCATGACGTCGAGCGACCCGCCGCGACTCAGCAGGACGCGGCGGAAGCGGTCGCCGTTCTCGCGGCGCAGGCCCCCGTTCTCCTCGAACCAGGTCACCGTGTCGGCGTCGAGCACCTCGGACCAGATGTACGAGTAGTACGCGGCCGCGTAGCCGCCCCCGAAGACGTGGTTGAAGTACGTCGTGCGGTAGCGCGGCGGAACAGCAGGCACCGCGATGCCCGCCGCCTCGAGCGCACGGGCCTCGAACGCCTCGACCTCGTCGACGTCGGTCGGCACCTGCTCGGGCGTCAGGGTGTGCCACGCCTGGTCGAGCAGCGCCGCGCCGAGGTACTCGGTGGTCGAGAAGCCCTCGTTGTACTGGCGTGAGGCGAGCATCGTCTCGACCCACTCCTGCGGCATCGGCTCGCCGGTGCGGTGGTGCACGGCGTACCGGGAGAGCACGCGCGGCTCCCACGCCCACATCTCGTTGACCTGCGACGGGTACTCGACGAAGTCCCGCGGCACCTCGGTGCCCGACTGGCTCGGCAGCCGGACGTCCGAGAACAGCCCGTGCAGCGCGTGCCCGAACTCGTGGAAGAGCGTGATGACCTCGTCCCACGCGAGCAGCGTCGGCTCCCCCGCCGGCGGCTTGGGGATGTTGAGGTTGTTGACGACGACCGGTCGGTGCCCGAGCAGGCGGCTCTGGTCGACGAGGTTGTTCATCCACGCCCCGCCCTGCTTGGACGCCCGCGTGTACCAGTCGGCCAGGAAGAGGCCCAGCTCACGCCCGTCCGCGTCGATCACCTCGAACGCCTGCACGTCCGGGTGGTACCCGACGAGGTCGGGGCGCCCCGCGAAGCGCAGCCCGTAGAGCTCGCCCGCGGCGAAGAAGACGCCGTCGTGCACCACGCGCTCGAGCTCGAGGTACGGCCGGAGCAGCGTGTCGTCGAGCTGGTAGCGCTCCTGGCGCACCTTCTCGGCGTAGTACGGCCAGTCCCAGGCCTCGAGCCGCGCAGCCTCGTCGCCGACGTCGGCGCGCAGGGCGGCCTCGAGGTCCGCGGCCTCGCGGCGGG
>CAUQTR010000072.1:0-7937 GCA_963521045.1 uncultured Actinotalea sp. | reverse complement strand
CCCTGACCGCGCGCGGCGCCTCCCCGGACGCGTCGTTCGAGGTCGTCACCCCGCCCGCGCACGGCGCGGCGCACGTCGACGGCAGCACGCTGACCTACTCGCCCGCGCCGGACCGCACGGGGGCGGACGAGCTGCGGTACCGCGTCGTCGAGCCGGACGGCTCCTCCGCCGAGGCCACGCTCGCGATCACGGTGCTGGAGTCCAACGACGCGCCGCGGGCCGGACCGGTCGCCGTGACCACCGCCGAGGACCAGCCCGTCGACGTGGACGCGCTCACCTCCGCGCTCGACCCGGAGGGTGACGACCTCACGCTCGAGGTGGTCGGCCAGCCGCTGCTCGGTTCCGTCGACGTCGTGGACGGCCTCCTGCGCTACACCCCGAACGCCGACACCAGCGGCTCCGACCGCGTCCGGTGGCGCGCCGTCGACGAGCACGGGGCCGCCGCGACGGCCTGGCTCGAGGTCGTCGTCACCGAGGTCAACGACGCGCCCGTGGCCGCGCCCGTCGCGCTCGCCACGTTCTGGGACGCCCCCGTCACCCTCACCCACGCCACCGTGCTCGCGGCCGTCTCGGCCGGCCCAGTGGACGAGGCCGACCAGGTGCTCACCGTCGCCGGCTCCCGCATCCGGGACGAGCCGCACGGAACGCTCGCCGCGGCCGACGGCGCGCTGACCTTCACGCCCGACGGCGTCTTCAGCGGGACGACCTCGTTCGAGGTCGAGGTGTGCGACGACGGGACGACCGACGGTGCAGCCGACCCCCGGTGCGTCTGGGTGACCGTCGAGGTCGACGTCGACCGCCGCAACCGGGCGCCGCAGGCGGCCGGCTCGGTCGTCACGGTGGACGAGGACGGCGAGGTCGCCGTCACCCTGCGCGGCGTCGACCCGGACGGTGACGCGCTGACGTTCGCGGTCGTCACCCGGCCCGCGTCGGGGACCCTCACGGGGACGGCCCCGGACCTCACCTACCGCCCGGCCGCCGACGTGGTCGGGGTGGACACGCTGACCTTCACCGCCGACGACGGGCCCCTGACGAGCGCACCCGCGACCGTCACGATCCACATCCGTGAGGTCAACGACGCACCCGCGGCCGGCACCGACCTCGTCACGACCGACGAGCTGGCCCCGGTCACCGTCCCCGTCGCCGACCTCCTCGTGAACGACGTGCCCGGACCGTCCGACGAGGCCGCGCAGACCCTTCTCGTCACCGCTGCGACCCTGCTCGACCCGGCCGCCGGTGCTGTCGTCCTCGACGCCGACGGCGTGACCTTCACCCCCGCGGCCGCGTCCCTGGGGCAGACCGTCACCGTGCGCTACACGGTGTGCGACGACGGCACCTCGCGCGGCGTCGCCGACCCGCGCTGCGCCGACGGCGAGCTGCTCGTGGACGTCGCGCGCCCCGGGCTGCCGACGCCGGTCGACGACGCCGCGACCCTGGGTGAGGACGACGCGGCCACGGTCGTCGACGTGCTCGCCAACGACGGTCACGAGGACGGGCTCGCGCTCGAGCTGGTGTCGGTCGAGGGCGCGGTGCTCGGTGCGGCCGAGGTGCGCGACGGCGGGGTGCGGTACACGCCTGCCGCGGACCAGCACGGCACGGACCGCCTCTCCTACACGGTGCGCGACGCCCGCGGCGCGCTCGCGTCGGCGTGGCTCGACGTGGTCGTCACCGAGGTGAACGACGCGCCCGTGCCGGGTGCGCCCACGTTCACCACGACCTGGGTCGACGCCGTCGAGATCCCCGTCGCGGACCTCCTCGTCGAGGCCCGGTCGGGCCCGGACCCGGAGGCCGACCAGACGCTGGCCGTCGCCGCCGTCGAGGCGGACGGCCCCGGCGCCGTCTCGCTCACGTCCGGCACGGTCATCTTCACGCCGGACGGCGTGGCGTCCGGCCCGACGACGTTCCGCTTCCAGGTGTGCGACGACGGCACGACGGCCGGCGCGCCGGACGTCCGGTGCACCTGGGGTACGGCCACGGTCGACGTCACGGAGGTCAACCGCCCGCCCGTGGCGCAGGCCTCGAGCGTCGCGACCCTGCGTGACGTCCCCGTCGCCACGACGCTGCAGGCCACGGACCCGGACGGGGACGCGCTGACCTACGCGGTCACGCAGCAGCCCGAGGGCGCCACCGCCGAGGTGGACGGCGCGGTGCTCACCGTGGCGCCGGACGCCGGCTTCGTCGGCACCCTCGTGGTCACCTTCACCGCGTCCGACGGCGCCCTCGCCAGCGGACCGACCACCGTGACCGTCACGGTCGAGGACGTCGTCGCCACCGCGCTCGAGGTCGTCCCCGCCACGCTCGGGCTCGCCGTGGGCGAGGAGCAGGCGCTGTCGGTCCGGTGGACCGACCAGACGGGCGCCGTCCGCACCGACGCCTCGGGGGTCGTGTGGACGTCGGGCGACCGCGACGTCGCGACCGTCTCCGCAGCCGGCGTCGTCCGCGGCGCCGGTGCCGGGAGCACCACGGTGACCGCCCGGCTCGGAACCACCTCGGCGACGGCCGAGGTCACGGTCACCGACGGCACCGTCGTGGACCTCGTGATCGACCCCGACGCCGTCGTCCTCCTCACGGGCGGGACGGCCGCCCTGCGGGCGATCGCCGTCCACGACGACGGCACCGGCCGCGATGTCACCGGGGAGGTCGCGTGGACCACGAGCGACGCCGGCGCGGCCGAGGTCGACGAGGGCACGGTCACCGGCACGGGCGCGGGGACGGCCACCGCCACCGCGCGGCTCGGCGGCCTCGAGGCGACCGCGTCGGTGACCGTGGCCACGCCGGTCCCCGACGACGGCGGTCAGCCGACCGCGACGATCACCGCGCCCGCGCAGGGCGACGTCGTCACGGGTCCGGTCGCTGTGACCGGCACGGCGACCGACCCGAACCTCCTGCTCTGGGAGCTGCAGACGGCCCCGCGCGACTCCGACGCGTTCGTCACGCTGGCCCAGGGCACGGACCCGGTGGTCGCCGGCGCGCTCGGCACGTTCGACGCGACCACGGTCCTCAACGGCCAGCACACGCTGCGGCTGCGCGTCACCGACCGTGGCGGCCGGGTGCGCGTCGCTGAGGTCGTGGTCGACGTCGACGGCGGCCGGAAGGTCGGGCCGTTCACGCTCTCGTTCCTCGACCTGGACGTGCCCGTCATGGGCATCCCCCTGTCCGTGACGCGCACGTACGACAGCCGGGACACGACGGTCGGCGACTTCGGCGTCGGCTGGCAGCTGGGTGTGTCCTCGATGGACCTCGACGTCGACGGCGTGCACGGTGAGGGCTGGGCGGTGGACCGCTCGGGCGGCATCGTGCCCACCTACTCGATCTCGCCGACCGTGCGGCACCGCGTGAGCCTCACCCTGCCCGACGGCCGGGTGGAGCGCTTCGAGATGGGCGTGACGCCCACGACGTCGCGCGTCGCGCCCCTGCGCGTGCTCACCCCGCTCTACACCGCGGTGCCGGGCACGCTCGGCACGCTCGAGGCCGTCGACGGCGCGACCCTGTGGCTCACGGGCTCCCAGCCGGGTGTCGTGACCCTCGTCGACGACGCGGAGCTGGAGGTCTACGACCCCCGCCTGTTCCGGTACACGTCCCCCGAGGGCACCGTCGTGGTGGTCCACGCCGACTCCGGCGTGCGGTCGGTCACCGACGCCAACGGCAACGAGCTGACGATCTCCGCGGACGGCATCGAGCACAGCTCCGGCGCGTCCGTGCAGCTCACCCGTGACGACGCGGGCCGGGTGGTCTCGCTCACCGACCCGACGGGCGGCGTCCAGCGGTACACGTACGACGCCGCCGGCGACCTGGTCGGCCACACGGATGCCGCGGGCTACACGACGCGGATGCGCTACGACTGGCAGCACCACCTCGTCGAGCTCGTGGACCCCGAGGGCAACCAGGGCGTGCGCAACGAGTACGACGACCAGGGGCGGCTCGTCGCCACGACCGACGGCGCCGGGTACCGCACCGCGCTCGAGCACGACACCGACAACCTGCGCCGCGTCGTCACCGACCGGCTCGGCCGCACGACCGTGCAGGAGTACGACGAGCGGGGCGACGTCGTCCGGGAGACGCTGCCCGACGGCAGCACCGTCGAGCGCTCCTTCGACGCCGCCGGCAACCAGCTCACCGCGACGGACGCGCTCGGCGGCACCGTGACGCGCGCGTTCGACGCGGGCAACCGCCTGCTCGAGCAGGTCGACGCCGCGGGCAACGCGCTCCGGTGGACCTACGACGCGGAGGGTCGCGTCGCGACGGCGACCGACGCGGACGGCCACGTCACCACGTACTCCCACGACGCGAACGGCAACCTCCTGAGTGAGGCGACCGCGGTGGGCACGACGACGCACACCTACGACGCGGCAGGGCTCCGGCTCACGACGACGACGCCCGAGGGCGCGGTGCACCGCTACGCGTACGACGACACCGGGAACCTGGTGCGCTCGGAGCGGCCCGACGGCGCGGTCG
The DNA here is from genome assembly GCA_963521045.1 of uncultured Actinotalea sp. GTDB lineage: Bacteria > Actinomycetota > Actinomycetes > Actinomycetales > Cellulomonadaceae > Actinotalea. The sequence continues at coordinate 3,482 of CAUQTR010000072.1, read as the reverse complement.
AGACGTCGACGTTCGACGCGAACGGCCGCGAGCTGACCCGGACGCTGCACCGGACCGACGCGGGCGGCGCCGTGCAGGCGCTGACCACGACCTTCGGCTACGACGCCCGCGGGCTGCTCGTCGAGCAGACGGACCCAGCCGGCCGGACGACCCGGACGGAGTACGACGGCGCCGGCAGGGTCGTCGCGACGATCGACGCGGCGGGCGGCCGGACGACGTCCGAGCTCGACGCTCGCGGTGCCGTCGTGCGGACCACCTTCCCGGACGGCAGGTCCGAGAGCGCGACCTTCGACGCGGTCGGCAAGCGGGTGACGTCGACGGACGCCGGCGGGCGGACCACGACGTACGAGTACGACCTCGCCGACCGCCTGGTCGCCGTCGTGCACCCGGACGGGACGTCGTCGCGCACCGAGTACGACGCGGCCGGGAACGTCGTGGCCGAGATCGACGAGGCGGGCGGGCGCACCGCGTACGGCCTGGACGACGCGGGGCGCCGTGTCCGCGTCACGGACCCGTCGGGCGGCGTCACGCACCTCGTGCGGGACGGCCGCGGGAACGTCGTCCGCGAGGTCGACCCGGAGGGCCGCGCGACGGAGCACGAGTACGACGCGGCGGGCAACGAGGTGCGGACCACCCTTGCCGACGGGTCCACGGCGTCGGCGGACTACGACGGCGCCCACCTCGTCGCGTCCACCGACCAGGCGGGCCGCACGACGACCTACGGCCGGGACGGGCTCGGGCGGCTCACGTCCGTGACGGACCCGCTCGGCGCGACGACGACCTACGCGTACGACGAGGCGGGCAACAAGGTCAGCCAGACCGACGCGAACGGGCACGTCACGACCTTCGTGCACGACACCGCCGACCGTCTGGTGAGCACGGTCCGGCCCTCCGGGCGCGCGGACGCGATCGAGTACGACGTGCTCGACGCCGTGGTGGCCCGGACCGACTTCGGGGGCGCGCGCACCACGCACGCCTACGACGCCGTCGGGCGCCTGGTCGAGACGGTGCTCCCCGACGGTGCGGTCGTGACGCGGACCTACGCGCCGGCGGGCACGCCGGCCACGGTCACGGATACCCGGGGAACGACGTCGTACGAGCACGACGACCGTGACCGCCTCCTCGAGGTGGTCCGGCCCGACGGTCGCACGCTGGCGTACGCGTACGACGCCGCGGGTCGCCGGACGTCGATGACGACCCCGGAGGGCGTCGTCACGTACGAGCACGACGCGGCCGGGCGCCTCACCTCGGTGTCCGACGCGAGCGGCACCGCGACGTACGGCTACGACGCCGCCGGTGCGCTCGTCGAGACCGTCCAGGCGAACGGGGTGCGGACGGGGTACCAGCACGACGACCTGGGGCGCATCGACGGCTTGACCGTCGAGGACGCCTCCGGGGCCGCGCTCTTCTCCCAGTCGCTCACGCTCGCCCCGTCGGGGGAGCCGCTCGCGGTGAGCGAGCCGGGCCGCGAGCTGGGCTACACCTACGACGCCGCGGGCCGGCTCGTGTCCGAGTCCGTCAGCGATGCGCAGGGCGTGCTCGAACGCGGCTTCACCTACGACGCCGTCGGCAACCGGCTGAGCGAGGCCGTCTCGGGTCCGGCGGGCTCGGCGACCGTCGAGCTCACCTACGACGTCGACGACCGGCTGATCACCTCGGGAGCCACGACGTCCGAGTACGACGACGCGGGCAACCTCACCCGCACCGTCGGGCCCGAGGGCACCGTCGAGCGCTCCTATGACGGTGCCGGCCGGCTGGTCGCGGTGACGGGTGCGGGCACGTCGAGCACCTACGAGTACGACGCGGACGGCGTCCTCGTCGCGAGCGTCGTCGACGGTGCCCGGACCGACCTCCTGGTGGACACCAACCGCACGTTCTCCGCCGTCGTCGCCGAGTACGACACCGCCGGCGAGCCGACGGCCTCCTACCTGCACGGCGACGACCTCGTCGCCAGCACCCGGGGGGACGTCGTGTCGCAGCACCACGCGGACGTCCTCGGCAGCACGCGCGTGCTCACCGGGGCGTCGGGGGCCGTCACGGACACGTACGCCTACGAGGCCTTCGGCGCGCTCAGCGAGCGCACCGGCACCACGCAGAACGCGTACCTGTTCGCTGGCGAGCGGTTCGAGGCGCCCGCCGGCGCCTACCAGCTGCGGGCACGGTGGTACGAGCCGGGGACCGGTCGGTTCCTCACGACGGACCCCTTCGCCGGCGTGGAGGAGCAGCCCGTGTCGCTGCACCGCTACCAGTACGCGAACGGCAACCCGCTCGTCTACACCGACCCGAGTGGGCGGAACAGCTACGCGGAGCAGAGCCTCGTGATGGACCTGCTCAGCGGGTTGTCGTCGATCCGGACGAGCATCAACATCGCGGCGATCATGGCCAGGGTCATCCCCGTGGTGCGGATCGCGTCCATCACGATCGTGGCGACGTGCAGCGCGTCGCTCGTCCTGTCGACGGTGACGGCGTTCGGGCTGCGACCGTGCGATGCAACGAACGCGAACATCTTCTTCTCCGGGGCGGACACACCGAGGACCACCGCCCACATCTCCGACGCGATCGCGTCCGGCCACCCGGCCAGGCTCACACGGGCGCTGCGGAACCACGCCCGGGGCTGGCTGCGGGGGCCTGACGGCTGCCAGCGGAGCGCGGCGACCCCGAGCAGCCTGTGGTGCGACGAGTACCCCTTCGCGTCCACCGACCAGGGTGGCCAGCGCAACAGGCCATCGGTCAGGCTGGTCCCGGCGCGCGAGCAGCAGTCCCAGGGTGGACGGCTGGGTGCGTTCTACTTCGCCTGCAACATCCGTGCCGGTGATCCCGTCAAGGGCATGTTCGCGGTCGTCGCGTCGACGTCCGTGCCCGTGTCCGGTCACGTCTGTGCCTGAGGAGAGCCCATGAGAGCCGTGCTGGAGCAGCTGCGCGCCGGGTTGGAGGCGGGTGGCTACGCGTTCGCGGGCGGGGCAGCCGGGCTGCCCGACGTCGCGACGGTCCGCGCCGCACTGCACGAGGGAGGGCTGGACCCCTCGGACGACCTGGTCGAGTGGTTCGCCTGGGTCGGGGCGCGGGGTGCGCTGGCCGAGGTGATCCCCGCGTGGGCGCCGCTCGGGTTCGGTGACGCGGTGGGTCTGCGCGCGCAGCTCCTGCAGGTGCAGGAGCAGGTCGCGGGCGCGCAGGCGGCGGCCGCCAGCCCGTACGCGTCCGTGGTGCCGCTGCTCGCCGAGGTGGTCGGTGGTGGCGACCTCATCGCCGTCGCCGAGAGGGGGCGTGGTCCTGTCGTGCTCGTCTCCCAGGTCGGCTGGCATGACGGGGTCCCGGTGATGTTCGACTCGGTGGAGTCGATGGTGCGCACGCTGGTGGCGTCGTGGCGTTCCGGTGGGCACCGTCCCGGAGCCGACGGTGCGGTCCTCGCGGAGGCAGCGCCGGTCGAGAAGGCGTGGCGGGCCGCGAACCCCGTGGCCGTCGCGGCTGGGTCGGTGCTGCCG
>CAUQTR010000071.1:0-7937 GCA_963521045.1 uncultured Actinotalea sp. | reverse complement strand
GCGCAGCGCGCGCGGGTCGTGCCGGTCGCGCTCCGGCGCGCACGGAACTCGGTGCACTCGATGCGGGCCGCGGCAGACGTCGACCCCGTCTTCCGGCACTGGTGGCAGACGGGCACCGCCGAGAAGGTCGTCCGCACGCGGGACTGGGTGGCGGCGGAGGCACCGCGCCTGGCTGCGGCCCTGGCCTGACGACGGCGCCACCGGCCGCCGACACCCGCCGACGACGAAGGGCCCGCCACCGCATCGCTGCAGGTCACGCGCGCTTCCGCGGCGGAGGATGCGGATCCAACCGCCGAGGCTGCTACCAACACGTTCCAAGCGGCCTGGAGCGGTCCTGGGCGGGTCGGCGGACCCGTTCGGGCAGGTCAGCGAGTTGCGCGAGGATGGCGCTAGGGCGCGGCAGGGCCGGTCTCGAGACGAACTGCTACCACTCAGGCCCAGCCAGGCCATGTCAGCGGTCTGACGCTGTTCTTCGGTAAGGGCTACCGGTCACGTCTCGATGACATCGCTTGGCAACTTGCGGATGAAGCCTGAACTCAGGTCGTCGTGTTCCAGAAGAGGGTGGTCTCGCCACGCTGGTACGCGCCCGTGTTGACTGAGGCGAGGGCTGCCGCGAGGTCGTCCGCGACGCCTTGTGCGCCTCGGCTGATGAGACTGCTGTCGTCGACGGCCAGATAATCTCCGATGAGGTCGAACACCCTCCAATTCGTGCGTGCTCGGAATGTGTAGTAAAAGGAAAGGCCGTCGGACCCGCCTGTGCCTGGCATGAAGGGGTCCGCCCATCCGTTCTCACGCATGAGCCACTCGACGACGTTGCGGTGCACTCTTCGGTCTCCGACTCCGCTCAGATTCCACTCCAGCGTCAGATCGCGCGCAATGTCCGGCGACTCGGCATGAAGACTCCTGACCAGGCCATTGTAGGCGTCAGGACCGTTCGAAAGGAGGGCCGAGCGGTTGTGCGCGGTCCATGACTGGATGCCAGCCGCCGCGGTAAGCATGTCGATCCAGGGAAGTACGTTGTATCCGGCCGTGACGGCGGTCTCAAGTGCGCCATCACAATGCGCAATCAACGTCGGTGTGTACTGCAGGTCGCGAATTGTGGGCGCTTCGCCAATGGACTCTAGCAGCGCCAAGAGGAGCTGAGCGGACCCCATCGGATATCTGTAGCGACGCGACTTGGGGTCCGTATCGTCGGGGTTGGCCGCCTGCGAGCCTGCCCAGATGCTCGGCACGAACGCGAACGTGTCGAGATGGGCCCCTCGCTTAGCGACTTCATTATCATAGTCCCTCACGAGGTCCTTCAAGTTCGCGTTCGCGCTTAAGGAGTCCGCGCCGACGAACTGCATGTGGTTCGATAGCGAAGGGAGTTGCGACGAATAGAGATCCACTGCGTACGGCTTGGCGCTGAGGAGGTCATTGACGTCGGCGAAGTCGGGGTGAACTAGGATCTTCTTAGCCCACGTGATAGCCCCGATCTTCCAGCCGGTCACTTCGCTGAGCATCAACGCACTGACCAAGCCATCGATGTCCCGGTTGACGATCATGGGTCGATCGGTTTGCCGCAGATGATCGAGCGCGCGCGCTGCTAGCCCATTCGGTCCTAGGTATCGGCTACCCACGGAAGCAAGGTGATGTCGTCGGTCGGCGCGAGAGGCCAAAATCTCTGCGTTGGTCACAGCGGGATCATGCCAGTGCGTGCGACGCTGCGGAGTCCGTCCGGTCGGAAGCCCCTCCCCGTCGGCCTGCCTCGGACACGCGGCGAGGCCCGAAGCGCGGCTGCCTGTCGCTCGGGTCGCGCGAGCATTCCTACGCCGAGTGCATCGCAGTCCTGCCCGCCATCGCGCTATGCCCTAGGGTCGTGGCGTGGCGAAGGAGTATGGGGTGGAGTACCCCGAGCGGCCGCTGATGTCGGTGATCTCCGACCTGCTGGGGATTCCGCACTTCACCACGAGCCGCGGCTCGACGGTCCGGTCTGACTTCCTACGTGCTGTGGCCGGCGCCCTCGAGATCCCTGCGACCCGAGCAGAGGCTCTGCTCAAGGACGAGTTGCTCGCTGCCGTCGTGGAAGCGGCGACCAGAGAACGGATGGACCCCACGCTCTACTCCCCGGGGGGAACGGTCACGGACCGAGCGCTCCAGAGGATCATCGATGGTTTGATCCTTCACGGAACGCCAGGACGGCTGCCAGCCATCGTTCCGCCGGAGGAGGAGCCGGTGGCGCCGGCACTCAGCGACTTTGACCCCGCTGGCCTACAGGACGAGCGTGATCGCCGGCTTGTTGAGGCAGCAGTCCGCGAAGGCCAAGACCGATTCCGCTCCGCGTTGATGGCGGCGTACGGCTCGGCCTGCGCGATCACGGCCTACACCGCGGTGGAGACACTTCAGGCGGCGCACATCTACCCGTATCGGGGTCCCGCGACGAACAGGGTCAGCAACGGGATCCTGCTCAGGGCGGACGTCCACGTGCTCTTTGATCGGGGAGCGATCGCGGTGCACGAGACCTCGATGGAGGTACTTATCAAGCCGCACCTTGAGGTCACGCAGTACGCGTCGCTAGCCGGTGAAAAGCTCCGTCGACCGCAGAGGCTGGCTGATCGACCCTCCGCGGCGGCCCTGCGGAGCCACCGCGAGTGGGCGGGTCTCTAGTCGATGATCGGGGTTGGGGTCCGCCTGCAATACCGCTTCGACAAGTCCAGGTGCTAGCAGCTTAATGTCCTCCTGATCCCGCAGCACGTGTGTCCGGAAGATGTAGTAGGCGGCGCCGACGTTCACGCCATTCCCCATCTGGCGGTAGCTTGCGGCGTCCGGCTGGCTACCGAACTGGAACCAGTCCGGTAGGCCCTGAAGGCGCGCGGCTTCCCGCGGGGTGATCCGACGCCTGCGGTCGCCAATGATGCTCGTCTGGGTGATCGCGACGAGTGCCGGCAAGTACGTGGCGCGCTTCGCCCGGATGCCGGACGGCCGGAGGTGCATCACCGTGTCCCACAACGACACTGCCGCTTGTGCCTGCCACTCGAGCTTGCGTCGCGAGGCGGGTAGGTCTTCCAGGTCGTTATGACGCGCCTTCCACTGGTCAATTACGCTGCGGTGCGCCCGGTAGAACTCGCTGTTCTTGCGCAGGAAGTCGGCCTTCCACGCGGGGGTATCGCGCAGGATCTCCGGCTCGACCTTGAACTCGTCCGCCCAGATCGGGAAGCCTGGCAACTTTGAGCTGGCGAGCCTAGGGCGCAGGTCGGTGAGCAAGTCCTCCCAGACAGAGATCCAGGTGATCTCCGACGAAGTCAACGCGTATCGCTCAAGATCAACAATCGTTGCGTCAGCGTCAAGTGGCAGGTCCCGCTCGACGTTCCACCTCTGGGGATCCCAACCGTTAACCGGCCGGTTGTGAACGAGAGGCTCGTCCGACGCCTCGGCCCACGCCCGGGTGCGGCCGACGTAGGTGCCCGTGATAAAGACGCGCTCGCGGACCTGTGGTCGCCCGCCTAGTTCGCGGGGAAGCAGGTGGGGGGAGAACACGGTGGGGGTTCCTGCGACTCGGTAGCCCAGGTCGCGAAGCGACGTGACGATCGTTCGCCACGTCTCCTTGTGCCGAGGACCGGCCAGGTTGCGCACGTTCTCGAGCAGGATCACGGGCGGCTTGCGCTCTTCGAGCACGCGACAGATGTTCCAGAAGAGGGTGCCGCGCGTCTCCTCCATGCCCCGCTGGAAGCCAGACTTCGAGAACGGCTGGCACGGGAAGCCGGCGGTGAGGACGTCGTGGGGCGGTAGGGCCATCTGGTTCTCGGTGAGCTCGACGATGTCGCCGGCTACCTGAGTCCTCCAGTTGGCTTCGTAGACCGCCTTGGCCTGCAAGTCGATCTCCGATGCGAACCAGCACTCGCCGTCGAGCGCGCCCAGCGCCGCGTGGAAGCCGCCAACGCCCGCGAAGAGGTCCACAAAGGAGAACGACATGGCGCGAAGCTTACCTCGTGGGAGTGACAGAGCCGGGTTGGCGCCCGGGCCGATGTCGGAGCGGGTGCCCGGGAGGGCCACCTCGTCGAGAGGAAGCGTCGGTTGGAAGTGGCGCAAGGGACGCTCCCCACGTCGGCGGATCGGAAGCCCGACGGTAGAGACGTGGCCGATGCCGGCGCGGTAGGGCCCGCGAGTCCTGGGGGCGACTCGGCGCCGAGGGCCCCTGTGGATGCGCGGCCGGGCCGCGCATGCGGGAAGGTGAAAGGGTGCCGACCTACCACGTCCCTGCGCACCCGGGGTCGACTGGGGCCGAGGTTTCCCGACGCATGAGCGCGCTGAGGCGCAAGGACAACGACTCCGAGGTTGCCGTTCGACGTCTGCTGCACGCCGGCGGCTACCGGTTCCGGGTCCACTACCCGGTTCCGGGCGTGCCGAGGCGCACGATCGACATTGCTTTCACCCGTACCAAGGTCGCCGTCTTCATCGACGGCTGCTTCTGGCACCGATGTCCCCAGCACGGCACGACGCCGAGCTCCAACGCCGAGTGGTGGGCCTCCAAACTGGACGCGAACACCTCAAGAGACGCTGACACGAACGACGTGCTTGAGCGGCTTGGCTGGGTTGTGCTCCGACTCTGGGAGCACGAGGAGCCCGCGAGAGCGGCAGAGCGCGTCATGGCCGCTCTCGTCAGGGTGGGCTCGGCGTAAGGCAGAGCCACCCTGGTGCTCAGCCCTTCCCGAGGGTCGAGCCCGGCCTTGAGTTTGGTGGCCTGTCCTCGGCCCCTTGGACGCGAGCGCCCTTCAGCCAGCGAGCCCGGGGTGTAGCCGAACCGAATCACTCCGGGCAAGTCGGCCGCTCCGTTGACGTAGGGCCGGCGGCTGAAGTGCTAGCGAGCACTGCTGCCGCCATCCAGCTGGTCGTCTACACCCGCCGACGACGAAGGGCCCGCTACCCGCATCGCTGCAGGCCACGGGCCCTCGGTGTCGAACCAGGTGCGGAGGATGGGGGATTCGAACCCCCGAGGGTGTTACCCCAACACGCTTTCCAAGCGTGCGCCATAGGCCACTAGGCGAATCCTCCCGGCCGCACGAGGATACCGGAGGTCTGCGCCGGCGCCGAACGGGGTCGGACCCCTCTGCCTCGCCCGCGTGGGCGCCCGCGGACGGCCGTCCCGAGACCTCTGCGGACCGGTCACGCACCCATGAGCGTTCGCCTACGTGAACGCGCTCCATGAGATGTTCACCAATCTGGACAGAATTCTTGACTCTGGATCGATCACGCTCCTAGGTTCGGGCGCGGTAGAGGCGCGGGCACCGTGGCCCGTGTCCGTCGCGACGATGCGAGGACCCACCATGATCGAGAGCCGCAGAACGCCCGGCGTCCGTGCCCATGCCGTCCACGCCCTCGAGCTGCCGAAGCGGCTGGGCACCCTCGCCCTCGCGCTGGTGCTCGCCCTCCCGCTCCTCGCCGTCCCGATGGCCGCGCCGGCCCGGGCGGCGGCCGCCGACGACGGCGTGCTGCGGGTGCTCCTCTTCTACAAGGACAACTTCCACGCCTCGCACGTGCAGGCCCGGCAGGCGGTCCGCGACCTCGCCACCGAGCTCGGCGCCGAGTACGGCCAGCCGGTGGAGATCGAGGAGACGCAGGACCCGGCCGTCTTCACCGACGCCAACCTCGCGACGAAGGACACCCTCGTCTTCGCCCAGACCGGCGGCATCCTCTTCAACGGCGAGCAGCGCACCGCGCTCGAGACCTACATCCGCAACGGCGGCGGCTACGTCGGCCTGCACTACGCCGGCTGGTCGGTCGGCCAGAGCGAGCACGACGTCAACCCGTTCTACGCCCGCCTCGTCGGCGCGATGTCCGAGGGGCACCCCGAGGCGCCCGCGCTGCGGCCCGGACGCGTCGTCGTCAAGGACGCCGCCCACACGCTGACGCAGGGCCTGCCGGCCGAGTTCACGCGGACCGACGAGTGGTACGACTGGACGGTCAACCCCGCGCCGGACGTCCGGACCCTGCTCCTCGCCGACGAGGCCTCGTACGCCACCGACGCGAGCGGCGGCCGCCAGGGCACCACGCACCCCATCACCTGGTGCCAGCAGATCGACGCCGGCCGGTCCTGGTACACGGGCATGGGCCACGCCGCCGAGGCGTACGCGGAGCCGGTCATCCGCACCCAGATGCGCAACGGCATCGCGTACACGGCGGGCCTGCTGCCCGCGGACTGCTCGCCGCCCGTCCAGGGCGAGACGGGCGCCTGGAGCGACGTCACCCCGTGGCCGCTCGTGCCGATCAACGCCGCGCTGACCTCCGACGGGCGCGTGCAGTCCTTCGGCAGCGTCGCCACCGGCTGCACCGACGCCAACCCCTACGACTGGACGGGCAACTCCTGCGTCGTCCAGGGCGGCCAGTTCGAGATCGACGTCTGGGACCCCGCCTCGATCAGGTCCCTGACCACCGTGCGTGACGGGATCATCCCGAACACCACCTACACCGACCTGTTCTGCGCGATGCAGGTGCAGGACCCGCACCGGCACTCGACCATGACGGTCGGCGGCGACGACGGCCTCGGTGATTTCAACGACCCGGTCAACGGCTCCGTCGGCGTCACGAGCTACTCGACGAACAACGGGCTCCAGTCCGAGGCGCCCATGCAGTTCCCGCGCTGGTACCCGACCGGGACCACGATGCCCAACGGTGACATCGTCGTGCAGGGCGGCAGCGTGCGCGGCGTCGCCGGGCCGGGCGTGCACACGCCCGAGATCCGCACGGCCGACGAGGGCTCCGGCTGGCGAGCGCTGACCGGCGCCACGAGCTCCGTCGCGTACGGCGACGGCGGCGCCGACCACCCCGGCCAGGACGAGAACCGCTGGTGGTACCCGCGGGCCTTCGTCGCGCCGGGCAGCGGCACGCTCTTCAACATCAGCGGCACGCAGATGTTCGAGCTCGACCCCACGGGCGACGGCACCCTCACGCTGCGCGGCACCCTGCCGCCCGCAGTCGCGGACCAGGGCGCGCTCGGACGGCCGGTCGGCGCGACGTCGACGGCGACGATGTACCGGCCGGGCAAGATCCTCCAGGTCGGCGGCGGCTGGTGGGCCAACGGCGGCGGCCCCGACGGCGCGCGCGGCGGCTTCACCGTCGACATCACCGGCGGCACCGAGAACCCGATCATCGCCCCGACGCAGCCCATGCAGTACCCGCGGCACTGGTCCACCTCGACCGTGCTGCCCGACGGCGACGTGCTCGTCACGGGCGGCGGCCGCGAGAACAACGGCCGCGACGACACGGCGACGAACGCCGAGATCTGGGACCCCGAGACCGGCGAGTGGACGACCGTCGAGGTGCCCCACGAGCATGCCCGGCTCTACCACTCGACCGCGCTGCTCCTGCCCGACGGCCGCGTCATGGTCGGCGGCGGCGGCACCCCCGGCCCGCGCAACTACACGGACGTCGAGTTCTACTCGCCGGCCTACCTGTTCGACGGCACCGAGCCCGCCGTGCGCCCCGAGATCCTCGAGGCGCCCGAGGAGATCGGCTACGCGGGCACGTTCGACGTCGCGACGTCGGGCGAGGTCTCGCGCGTGACGCTCGTGCGCAACGGGTCCGTCACGCACGGCTTCAACAACGACCAGAACTTCCAGGACCTGGAGTTCGTGCAGACCGGACCGGGTGCGCTGACCATCACCGCCCCGCCGGACGGGACGTACGCGCCCCCCGGCGCCTACATGCTCTTCGTGTTCGACGCGGACGGCACGCCCTCGGTCGCGTCGATCCTCACGATCGACCCCGAGGTGCCCATGGACACCCGGACGCCGCAGGTGATCGACCAGTTCGAGTACCCGCGGATCCCGACCGAGTGGCGCAGCGGCAACCCGCCGGCCGTGGTCGACGTCGCCGCCGGCACCGGCCGGATGGCGCCGTGGACGGTCGGCGGAGCGGTCCAGCTGGTCCGCGCCGCGGCGGCGAGCAACGGCGGCCTCGGC
>CAUQTR010000070.1:0-8024 GCA_963521045.1 uncultured Actinotalea sp. | reverse complement strand
GGCCCGGGTCGGGCACCGTCCGCGGGCGGCGCACCCCCGCCGTCGTCCCCCCGCCCGCGGCCCCTGGGCCGGGTCACCAGCCCGGCCCGCACGAGGTCGAGGCGATGGGGGTTGGCACGCAGCCAGCGGTGGGACACGTCGAGCGCGGAGTCGTCCGAGTCGTGCATCGGTCCCGCGTCGACGTAGAGCACCTCACCCCGCGGCGTCCGGTACGGCCGTCGCGTCGCCGCGAGGTCCGCACCGTCCGGCCGCGGGGTGCTGTGCCAGGCCCACTGGGCCTGCGTGCCCAGCAACGTCCCGGCAGCACCACCTGCCGGGTCCGTCACCGGGTAGAGGTCCGGGAACGTCTGCAGGCCCGTGACGTCCACGGTCCAGCAGACCTCACCGTTGCCGACGGACAGGGGCGAGGTCGGGTCGACGCCGGTGACCCGGACCGCGTGCCGTCGCACGACGGCCTCTCGATCCACCTCCACCGACCCGCTCCTCGCCCCGTCGTCCGTCTGCCGTGTGCTCGTCGCTCAGCTCGCCGCGGTCAGGAGACCGCGGTCGTGAGCTCGTTGACGAACTGCTCGCCGGCCTGCGCCGGGTCGACCTGGCCGAACAGCACCGCGTCGTTGAGCCGCGTGAGGATGGCGACGCTCTCCGTCGAGCCTGTCGGCCCGATGACGAAGTGCCCGTCCACGTGCTCGGCCATCCGCTCGATGAAGTCGTACTCCGTCTGCTGGACCGGCGTGAGGTCCGCCGAGAGGTGCTCGCGGATCTCGGGGTTGGCCGGGATGCCACGGTTGGCGCCGATGAAGTCCGCCGCCTCGGTGGAGCCGACCAGGAAGTCGATCAGCCGTGCGGCGGCCTCCGGGTGCTCGCTGTTGGCGCTGATCGTGTAGAGCTGCGACGCCTGGAGCCAGGTCCCCGGGCCCTCGTGGTTCGACTCGCCCGGGGGCAGGAGCATGACCATGTCCTGACCGGCCGCGTTGCTGTAGGCCGAGAGCAGGTTGGACCAGCCGAACTTCATGCCGGCGAGGCCGCGACCGATGAGCGACTGCTCCGGGGCCGGCTGGCCCGCCAGCTCGGCCGTCAGGCTCGCGGACGGCGTCGCGCCCGACTCCATGAGCCCGCTCGTCATGTCGAACCACTGCTCGACGATGCCGGGCTCGATGACGACGCCCTCCTCGTCGTACAGGCCCTCACCCGTGTGCTGGTTGGCGTAGAGGTCGAGGACGTCGGGCGACGTCGGGTCCTCGGCGCCGAAGGTGCCCTCGGGGGTGTTGGCCGAGATCTCGGCCGCGATGTCCGCGAAGTCGTCCCAGTCCCACGTCTCGTCGTCCGGCAGCTCGACGCCGGCCGCCTCGAACACCGCCGGGTTGGCGATGAGGCCGAAGGTGTTGACACCCGTCGGGACGCCGTACTGGGTGTCGCTGAAGAAGCCGTTGGACAGCGCGCCCTCGTCGAGCGACGACAGGTCGAGGTGGTCCGAGACCGTCTCGAGGTCGAGCAGGACGCCGCGGTCCCCGTACTCGCGCGGGTAGGCGCCGCCCATGGTGATGACGTCCGCCTCGTCGCCCGCGGCGACCGCGGTGGCCAGGCGGTCGAAGTAGGAGTTGAAGTCGACCGACTCGGTCTCGACCGTGATGTTCGGGTTCGCCGCCTCGAAGGCGTCGACGGCCGAGTTCGTCATCGCGGCGCGCTCCTCGTTGCCCCACCAGACGAAGCGGATGGTGGCGGGCGCGTCCGGGTCGTACGCCTCGGCGCTCTCCTCGGGCTCATCGCCGCCGGCGGGCTCGCCACCGCCGGAGTCGCCCTGGGCGCAGGCCGCGGTGAGCAGCAGCGCACCTGCGGCGACCCCTGCCCCCAGCGTGCGGGCGAGCCGGCTGCGGCGCGCCGCGTTCCCTCGTGTGGATCGCATCGTCGTCCTCCCTGCCGCGTCCTTGCGGCGGTCGCACCGCTCGCCCGGGGGGACGGCGGCTCGTGCATCGGGTCTGGCGTCGGTCGAGCGGTCGTGAATCGATTCATCCTGACGAGGGGCCGCGCCGGCGAGAACCGGGAGGTGCGGCGTCGTCCTCATCTTTACACCGGTGTAAGGACACCACACCGCCGCGGGCCGGGTCAATGCCCCGGCCACCGGCGCGTCAGACGGCGGTGGACTCCCGCGCGATGAGGCGGTGGTCGACGACGATCTCGTCCGCGCGCGCGGCCCCGCCGTCGAGCCGGTCGAGCAGCAGCTCGACGGCGGTCTGCGCGATCTGCGTGCGACCGGGCTCGACGGTGGTCAGGCTGGGGCGGGAGAACCGCGCCTCCTCGATGTCGTCGAAGCCCACGACGGCGACGTCGCCGGGCACGTCCACGCCCCGCTCGTAGAGGACCCGCATCGCACCGAGCGCCAGGACGTCGTTGAGCGCGACGACGGCGTCGACGCGGGCCCCGCGGTCGAGCAGGCCGCGCATCGCCTCGGCACCGGTGCCGCGGGTCCACTGCTCGGCGTGCCCGACGAGCGCGGGCTCCAGCGCGAGCCCGGCGCCGGACAGCGCAGCCCGGATGCCCGCCGTGCGCAGGGACCCCGCCCCGGTGCCCGAGTCGTCGAAGCTGCCCACGACGGCGATCCGGCGCCGGCCCTGGGCGAGCAGGTGCTCGGTCGCCTCGCGCGCACCCGCGGCGTTCGCCATGGCGACGTGGGGCACGCGGCTGTGCAGGTGCCGTTCACCCAGCAGGACGATCGGGAAGTCCACCTCGAGCGCCGGGGCGTCCTGCCCGCGCAGCGCGAGCGGGGAGAAGATCAGCCCGTCCGTCATCCGCCGACGCGCGCTGAAGAGCACCTCCATCTCGCGCTCGCGCGAGCCACCGGTCTGCTCGATGAGGACCGTGTAGCCGCGGCCCGCGGCGGCGTCGATGATCTCGTCCGACAGCTCGGCGAAGTACGGCAGGCTCAGCTCCGGCACCGCCAGCGTCACCATCCCGGTGCGCCCCAGGCTGAGGTTCCGCGCCGAGAAGTTCATCTGGTAGCCGAGCTCGTCGATCGCCTCGCGCACACGGCGGCGGGTCGCGTCGCTCACGTGCGGGAAGTCGTTGACGACGTTGGAGACGGTCTTCACGGAGACGCCGGCGACCCTCGCGACGTCGCGCATCGTCGCGGACATCGGGCCTCCCTCCACCGCGCGCCCCGGGCGGAGCGGGACCACTATCCCATCGGCGACCGGCGGCCGGGACCTCCGCCTGGACCTCGGCCGGGCCCGGCGACCGGGCGGCAGGCGCACGCGGCTGGACACCCGTGGGCACCGAGCCTAGGGTCACGGTAACCGGTTACCCCCCTTCCGGGTAGCCACCTCGACGTGGAGGACGCATGCAGCACATCCGGGTGGACGGGACGCGGCTCGTCGACGGGGACGGCACGACCGTCCTCCTGCGAGGGGTCGGGCTCGGCGGCTGGATGACGATGGAGAACTTCATCACCGGCTACCCCGGCACCGAGTCGCAGATGCGCCGGGCCGTGCGGCGCGTGCTCGGACCCGACGCGTACGAGGCCTTCTTCGAGACCTTCCTCACCGAGTTCTTCGCCGACGCGGACGCGGCACACCTGGCCTCGCTCGGCATGAACGCCGTCCGCGTGCCCTTCTCCTACGGCCACCTCGAGGACGACGACGCGCCGTTCGAGGTGAAGGAGGCCGGCTTCCGGCACCTCGACCGCGTGGTGCGCACGCTCGCCGACCACGGCATCTACTCGATCCTCGACCTGCACGCGGCCCCGGGCCGGCAGAACCAGCACTGGCACAGCGACAACCCGACGCACTTCGCCGAGCTCTGGAACCACCGGCACTTCCAGGACCGTGTCGTGCACCTGTGGGAGGCGATCGCGGACCGGTACCGGGACGACCCCTGGGTGGCCGGCTACAACCCGCTCAACGAGCCGTCGGACGTGACCGGCGAGAAGATCGGGCCGTTCTACGCCCGGCTCGAGCGCGCGATCCGCGCGGTCGACCCCCACCACGTGCTCTTCCTCGACGGCAACCGGTACTCGACGGACTTCTCCATGTTCCTCGACCCCGCGCGGGGCATCGGGCCGTTCGAGAACACGGTCTGGACCGCGCACGACTACGCGCTGCCCGGCATCGCCGCGGTCAGCCGGTACCCGGGCGAGACGCGCGGGCAGCACTTCGACCGGAGCACGGTCGAGGAGACGTTCCTGCGCCGCACGGAGGTGATGCGCTCGACGGGCACACCGATCTGGGTCGGCGAGTTCGGACCGATCTACACCGGTGACGCCGAGCGCGTCGACGGCGCCTACCGCCTGCTCGCCGACCAGCTCGAGATCTACCGCGAGCACGACGCGAGCTGGAGCCTGTGGACGTACAAGGACGTCGGGAGCCAGGGCCTGGTGACGGTGGACCCGGAGAGCCCCTACCTGCAACGCATCGCGCCCGCGCTCGAGAAGAAGAACCGCCTGGGCACCGACTCGTGGGGTGGCAGCGACGCGCACACCCGCGACGTGCTCGACCCGATCGAGGAGCTCTTCGCGCGCGAGTTCCCAGACTTCGACCCCTACCCCTGGGGCGCGCGCCAGTGGGTGAACGTCCTCGTGCGGCACATCCTGCTCGCCGAGCCGTTGGTCGACGAGTACGCCCGCTGCTTCCAGGGCCTGAGCGCCGACGGCGCCGCGGAGCTCGCCCGGTCGTTCAGGTTCGACCGGTGCGTGGAGCGCGAGCGCCTCAGCGGAGTGCTGCGCGACCACCTGTCCTGAGCCGGGCGGCCCACGGCACCGGGACGAATCGGGACGTCCCGCCCCTGTGCAGTGCAGCGGACGGCGGCTACGGTGGCCGCAGTGCGACGGGGCACGTGACGGGCGATCGTCCTGGCGGGAGCAATCCCTTCAGGCGACCGCCCCGACGGCCGATGTGGATGACGGCGCACACCGCGCGCCGCCATTCGATCGGAGCCTCATGGACCTCGTCGCCGCCCTCGCCAGCATCGAGGACGAGCCGCGCCGCAGGAGCCCGCTCCCGCTGCTGGTCGCCGCGCTGCTCATCGTCGCCGTGGGCGTCCCGTCCGACGCGCTGTCCGTCGTCGCCGTGGTCGCCGCCGCGGCGGTGGGCTCGGTCGTGGCCCGCCGTCAGCACGTCCGCGACCTCGCGCGCGGCCGCCGCATCGGCGACGCCGTCTCCGCGTACCTCCAGGTCGAGCACGACCTCGTCACCGTCGGCGCGGTCGACGTGCACCACCGCGGGGCCGACCTCGTGGCGCTCGACGCCGACGGCGCACCCCGGGCCGTCCAGGTCCGCTGGACCCCGGTCGCTCACCTGCGCCGCGACGCCGTCGTCGTGCCCGTCGCCGGGCCGGTCGAGGTGCGCCTCTCCGCGCTCGCGCACGCCTGAGCCGTCCCCCGGGACGCACCCACGGAGTCCGCGAGGACGTCGAGCGCCGCCCCTCGTCGGCCACCTGACGCGACGGCGCCCCCGCACCCTGAGGTGCGGGGGCGCCGTCGTGCGCGGCTCGGTCAGCGGTCGGCGAGCGCGTCCCGCACCTTGACCCGGCCGCTGAAGCGCAGCAGCGAGCGCGAGTAGATGCGTGCCCCGAGGGCGATGACGGCGACGCAGGCCGCGCCCAGCAGCAGGAGCGAGGCGATCGGCTCCCACCAGGCCGCCTCGCCGAGGAACAGCCGGACCGGCATCGCGACCGGGGCGCTGAACGGCACGTAGGACGCGATCGTCAGCACCAGCGGGTTGTCGTTGAAGAAGACGATGACGAAGTACGGGGTCATCGTGAGCATCATCACGGGCGACAGGACCGGCCCCGTGTCCTCGATCCGCGAGACCAGGGACGCGCTCGACGCGAAGACCGCGGCGAGGAGCACGAAGCCCACGACGAAGAAGAGGATGAACCAGGCGACCGGCCCGCCGAGCGCGCCGAGCAGGTCGTCCTGCCCGGTCGCCACGAGCGCGATCACCGCCACCGCCGCGAGCGCGGCCGTCTGCCCGAGGGCGAGCGCGCTGTTGCCCAGGATCTTGCCCGCGAGCAGCGCACGCGCCGACACCGTCGAGAGCAGGATCTCCACGACGCGGGACTGCTTCTCCTGGACCGTGTTCTGCGCGATGGTCGAGCCGAACGTCATGGCCGACATCATGAAGACGATCCCGAACGCGAACGAGATGAGGTAGCGGATCCCCTCATCGGTCTCGGACTCGTCGAGCAGCTCGACCTGCGGTGTGACCGAGAGGGCTCCGAGCACGGCGTCCGGCGCCTCCGTCAGGGCGACGACGCGCACCCCGGTGGCGCTGTCGGCGGACTCGTCCGGCAGCACGGCAGCGGCGACGTCCTCCGACTCCACGAGCGCGCGCGCCTCCGCCTCGTCGTCGGCGGCGACCACCTCGAACACCGGGTTCCCGTCGGGGCCCTCGATGCCCTCGACGAGCTCCGCCGCGCTGCCGACGACGGCGACCCGGGTCGGCTCGGAGCGGCCGCCGAAGATCGAGCCGAGGATGATCGACGCCAGCACGGCGAGGAGCAGGACGCCGGCCGAGATGAGGAAGGACTTGCTGCGGACCTGCGTCAGGACCTCCCGCTCGGCGACCATGAGGGTGGCCTGGACCACGCCCGGGACGGCGGGTCGCGGGTGCGAGGCCGTGGGGCGCGGTCCGTCGGGGAGTGTGGTCGGGGCGCTCATCGGACCGTCTCGCTCTCGTTCGCAGGGGTGGTGGCGAGGTCGGCGTCGGCCGCCTCGGCCGTCTCGTCGCGGACGATGTCCCGGAAGATCTCCGCGAGCGTGGGCCGCACGGGCGCGAACCGCCGCACGGGCGCCTGGTCGAGCGCGCCACGGAGCACGCGCTGGGCGGCGGCCTCGTCGGCGTCGAACAGCGCCCAGCCGCCCGCGAACTCCACGACCTCGACGCCGGGCTCGTCGCGCAGCCAGCCCATGTCGCCGCCCGAGTCGATCTCGTAGCGCGGCTCGGCGTACGACTCGCGCAGCCGCTCGCGCTCGCCGGCGGCGCGGATCCGGCCGCCCGCGATGACGACGACGTCGTCGCACAGGCGCTCGACCACGTCGAGCTGGTGCGAGCTGAAGAGCACCGGCACGCCGCGCGCGGCCCGCTCGGACAGCACCGCGACCACCGTGTCGACCGCGAGCGGGTCGAGGCCCGAGAACGGCTCGTCGAGGATGAGGACCTCGGGGTCGTGCACGAGCGCGGCCGCGATCTGCACGCGCTGCTGGTTGCCGAGGGACAGGTCCTCGAGCGCGTCGTCGGCCCGCGGGCCGAGGTCGAGGCGCTCGAGCAGCTCGCGGGCGCGGCGGTCGGCGTCGCGCCGGTCGTAGCCGTGCAGCCGCGCGAGGTAGGCGAGCTGCTCGGCCGCGCGCATCTTCGGGTAGAGGCCGCGCTCCTCGGGCATGTAGCCGAAGTGGCGGCGGGCGTCGTCGCCGAGCGGTGCCCCGTCCAGCGTGACGCTGCCGGAGTCCGCCGCGAGGACGCCGAGGATGATCCGCATCGTCGTCGTCTTGCCGGCGCCGTTGCCGCCGACGAAGCCGGTCAGCCGGCCGCGCTCGACCGTGAAGTCGACGTCGTCGAGCACGAGCCGGTCACCGAACGACCGGTGGATGCCGTCGAGCCTGAGCATGGTCCCCCCTGGGGTACGAGCCGGCGGGCCTCCCACCGGCACCACCCACGCTAGGGAGCGCGGCGCGCCGTGGCCTCAGGCGCGAGGCGGAGTGCGTGGCTCCGCCTCGCGGCGGAGACGGGCACCGCAGGCGGTCGAGGGGTCAGCGCCCCTCGGGGTCAGCCGCCGACGAGGCCGTGCTCGTAGGCGAAGACGACGGCCTGCACGCGGTCGCGCAGACCGAGCTTCATGAGCACGTTGGAGACGTGCGTCTTGACCGTCGCGCGGCCGAGGAAGAGCTCGCCGGCGATCTCCTCGTTGGTCAGCCCGCCCGCGAGGAGCACCAGGACCTCGTGCTCGCGCTCCGTCAGCGCCGCCACCTCGCCCTGGGGCGGACGAGGGCCGCCCGCCCCTGCGCCGGCCCCTGCCCCCGCCCGCCGCGCCTGGAC
>CAUQTR010000069.1:0-8126 GCA_963521045.1 uncultured Actinotalea sp. | reverse complement strand
GCGTCGTCCTGGCCCGCCAGGGCGAGGATGTCGCCGAGCACCAGCAGGCACCAGCCGCGCGCCGCCGAAGGCAGCGCGTCGACGCCGAGCGTCTGCGCGACGAGTTCGAGCGCACGCGTCGGGTCGCCGCCTCGGGCGACCACCAGTGCGCGGGCGTGCGCCACGACCGGTCGGTACCGCCCGACGCGCTGCGCGACGGGCGTGAGGAACTGCTCGGCACGCCGCGCGTCGTCCCCGAACACGAGGTCGACGCCCTGCGCGAACGAGGACCACACGCCGCGCGTGCCGAGGGCGGCCACGTCTCGCAGCGGCACGAAGCCCAAGCCGGGGCCGGCCGCCCGACCACTGATGGCGCGGGTGCTGCGCGCCAGGACGAGCTGCAGCGTCGCCAGCACGCAGAGGACGGTCCAGACCCACCCGGCGGGTTCCACCACGATGAGCCCCACACCCGCCGCGAGAGCGACGACGCTCCCCACCAGGCCGCCGCCGATGAGCGCGCACGCGAGCCCGAGCAGGGCAGACGCCCACCAGACGAACCCGAGAAGCACGGCGCCCACGATCGCGGCCAGCCCGCACGTGACCCGCAGCGCGAGCGGTGCGAGCACCGTGCTGCGGGTCAGCGACCACTCCAGATCGGCAGGAAGCGACCCTATCCGCCGTGAGTCGGACCTGGCCCGACGCAGCGTCGGCAGCGCCGCCAACGCACCGGCCGCGAGCTCGGGGACCATCGACGGGACCCGACGACCGGCATGGGCCGCGTCGGCGAGGAAGGGCAGCTCGTCGAGCGCGCGGTCCTCGTCCCCGCCGCGGGCCGCAAGCCATGCGAGGACCTGCGGCGAGACGTTCGGCCCGGCCTCGCGCAACCCGGTGCTCACGACCCACCCAGCAGGAGCGCGCGGTTCGAGGTGCGGATGTCGCGGCGCAGCCGCCGCAGGCCGTACGTCGGGTCGCCGACGTCGGCCCGACGCCACTGCAGCTCGACCCAGACCTCGTACGACCACGACGCGACGGCGACCACCAGGGCTGCGCGCCCCGCCCAGGGCAGCGGGACGCCCACAGCGACCGTTGCGGCGAGCCACACGGCCACAGGCACCGTGACCGGGGTGCACCACACGAAGGGCGCGAGCACGGCCAGCACCCACCAGCGTTGCGTGCTGATCGCGGCCGACACGACGACCAGGACGACGGCCAGGGTCGCGAGGCCGCGCACCGAGGTCGCGACGATCCACCGTGCCGTGCGATTCATCTGCAGGTCGGTACCCAGGCCACGGCCCGTCGTGGACTGACCGCGGAGCATCCGCCGCCTCCAGCGAACACCGCGGCGGCGGCCCACGACCTCGTGCGGCGACGACTCCGGCACCGGAGTCGGTCCCCGCCGGTTCGCCGACCGCACGCCGTCCGCGGCGGTCGCGGACCGTCCGGGGCGGTCAGCCGGTCCGACCTCGGCCCGGACGTCCGCGGCGGCGCCGACGAGCAGATCGTCGGTCACGCCGTAGACGCGCAGCGCACGCGCGAACCAGCCCCGTGGTGCGACGTCGAGCACCGCCAGCAACAGGTGCGCGGTGTCCGCCCCGTCGTCCCCGGTCCGGGGCAACCAGCGGGCGGCAGCCTCGGCCACCGCAAGGGCGTCAGGGGTGCCCGGCGTGGACGCCGAGGCACCCGATCCCCCTCGGCCCGGCGTGGTCCCGTCGTCCACGAGCTCGATCAGCTTGGGCGGTTCGGCATCGAGGCGTGTCAGGGCGAGGGATGCGCGGGCGCCGAGCGTGCGGTCGAGGCGCAGGACCTCTTCGGCGATGCCGTCCGGTGTCAGGTGCTCGCGCAGCGCGGTCTGCAGCACTCGACGGGCCAGGTCGGATGCGTCCCGCCAGGCCTGCGGAGCGTCCTCACCCGGGGCCGCGTCGCTCCCCACGCCCGACGGCCCCGATCCGCCATCGGTCGAGGAGCGTCGCGCATCCCCCGACGGCCCGCCCTGCACGCGTGCCGCGTGGATGGATCCCGGTTCCACCGCGTAGCTCACGAGCAGCGCCGCCACCACCCCGCCGGGGGCACGCAGCACGTGCTCGACGAGCCGCCCCGCGTGCGTTCCTTCATCGTCCGGTCGCTGCGCGACAGCCCTGATCGCCGCGGCGACGACGTCGTCGGCCGGTGTCCCACCCACCACGGGCCCGGGGGCACGGCGGGGTGCCCCCAGCGTGTCGACGAAGTCCCGCACGAACTCGTAGGCCATGCCGTGCCCGACGAGCTGCTCCCGCACGGGACCGTCCGGGCCGCGTAGCGCAGCCAGGACGAGGTGCTCGGCACCGACTCGGGGATGGCCCAGGCCGTCCGCCTCGTCGCGGGCACGCCCGAGCAGCGCCTGCGCAGGGGGGTCGAGCCGCGCGACGCTCAGGTCGAGCTGTGGTCCCCAGGGCCCGGCGGCCGTCACGCCACGGGTCCCTGCACTGCTCCCCGCGCCGCGCGATCCGCGGCCTGCACCTCGGACCCGAGCAGCGCGGCACGCACCCGGCGGGCGGCCTCCGACGGCCCGGTCAGCACCTCCAGGTCGTCGAGGTCTCGCCGGACGCGGTCGATCACGAGTACGCCGGCCCGGCCCTGGGTGAGGTTCGTGTGCAGCAGCGCTGCCGCGCCGTCCGCGTCACCTCGGCGCACCAGCGCGAGGCAGCGGAACAAGCCGTCCCCGCGCTGCCCCAGCCGTCGGTCGAACTCGTCGAGCGCGTCCCCGGCGCGCTGGGCGTCCGCTCGCACCGTCCAGGCGAGGTGCGTGTAGTACGCGAGCCACGCGACCACGGGCATGTCGTCGGGCACCCCGGCCCGTCCGCGCTCGATCACCGCGAGGGCGTCGTCAGGCCGACCGTCGAGCAGGTGCCGGCGAGCCAGGTCCCGTGCCGTCATGGCGACGAGCTCGGCACGGGCGGCGGAGGTCTCCGGGCGCACGCTCAGGCCGTGCCTCGACGCACGCTCGAGCAGCGCGCGCAGCTCGGCCGCGTCCGGGTCCGCGCGCGTTGCGCCGGGACCACGCCCGTGCTCGAGGCACTGGACGAGCAACCGCAGCGTCTGGGCGAGCTCCGCGTCACGATGGGGCGTCGCAGCGTCTCGCTGCAGGAGGTCCACACGCTCGCGCAGCACGGGGACCGCCTCGCCCCACCGGAGCGGGTCAGCCGTGAGCGCGTCGACCCGCACGGTCAGGACCCGACCGCGGTCCGCCCCAGCCGGGGAGTCGGCGGACCCGACGACGAGCGCATCGGCCCGAGCGAAGGCCGCCAGCGCCTCGTGGCCCCTCTCCCCGTCGTTCCAGGCGCGCCCGGCCCGGACCTCCGCCTCGGCAGCCCGCAGCATGGCGTCCGACTCGGTGCGCGGTGAGCTCCACCGTTCGGCGAGCGACTCGTAACGGATCGCGGCGTCCGCGTGGCGGCCGAGCTCGGTCAAGGCGTTCGCGAGACCACGGAGCGCGGGATCGAGCGCGGTCAGCCTCCCGGTCGCGTCCGCGTGTGCCTGCGCGAGGCGCAGGCGTTCGAGCGCGAGGGGTAACGCCTCCTCGGAGCGCCCTGCCCGGACAAGCAGGCGGCAGGCTCGGCCGAGCGCCGACCGGAGCGCGTCGCGGCCGTCACCGTCTGTCGCCGCCGCGCGGAAGTGCGGCACGCACTCCACCGTCGCGGACGCCGCGTCGTCGAGCCGGTCGAGATCCTGGAGCCGCTCACCGAGCTCGAGCAGGAGCCACCCCAGGCGCGGGTTCGTCCCGTCGACGGCCGCCCGCTTGCGGCGGACGGCCTCCTCGGCGGCCTCCAACGCCTCGGCGGGCCGGCCCACGGAACCGAGCCGCCACGACATCCGTCGCAGGGCCGCGTCCAGCACGCCGGGGAGCAGGTCGTCGAGCTGCCGTGCGAGAGCGACCCCACGGCGGGCGGCCTCGAGACCGGGTCCGGCGAGCCACGTCGCCGGTGGTGCGGAAGTCTCGCCGGGCGTCGCTGCGGCGGCCAGCTCCCACGCGCGGGCTGCTTTCCAGTCCATGACGAGCGCCTGGTGCGTGCACTCCACCGGCTGGCGAGAGGGCGACGGTCCGGCGGCGGCCACCGCAGCGGCGAGCTGGTGCGCGCTGGACTCCAGGCCGAGCCCGAGCAGCCCTCCGAGTGCGGTGCGGGCCGACCTGCGCAGGCGGTCGGGCACGGGGCCGCGTGACACGAGCGCCGCACGGGTCTGGCACGTCACGGCCAGTGCCCAGCGATGTCCGCGCAGCGCCCAGCGACCGCTCGGGGCCCACGGACCATCGTCGAGCCGGCTCCCGAGCTCGTCGAACTCCGTGACATCCCGAGCCTGGGACGCGAACTGCTCGGCCTGCTGGTGCTCGCCCGCGACCAGAGCCCAGCGCGCGTAGTCGATGAGCAGGTCGTCGAGCGCGCCGCTGGACACACCGCAGTACCGGACAGCGATCGACAACAGCGCGTCGCCTTCGTGGCTCTCGCGCCCGGTGAACGCCGCGAGGCCGGCCGCGACCGGTGCGACACGGCGGTCGAGCGCCCTGTGGCCCGCAGCGGTGTCGATCGCCAGCTGGATCATCGGCCAGCTGTCCTCCAGATCCCCCGTGCACGCGGTGGCGCGGGCCGCGGCGACGGCGGCCCGGACCCGCACCTCGCGGCCCCATGACGTGGAGTGATCGGGTGCCAGGTTGTTCGCAGCGCGCGCGCACTCCTGGGCCAGCGACCACGACTCGGCCTGCAGCGCGACCTCCGCCGCCTGGAGCAGCGCGTCCGCCACGCAGTGCGGCTCGTCGCGCGGGTGGCGCGCGAGCGCGTCCAGAGCGAGGTCGAGCGCGTCGGCCCAGCGCGCATCCGCCGCTGCCTGCTCGACCCGCCGCGCGCTGCTCGCGGTGTGCCGGCAGCGGGCGCGCCACAGGTCTGGCCTGCGCGATGGTGGGAAGAACGAGGCGAGCGCCTGCGCAGCGAAGCCGACGCCCCAGTTCCACAGGGGGACGAGCACCGCGAGGCCGACGACCCACCACAGCGGCGCGCCCAGGTGCCAGGCGAGGGCCAGGGCGCCGAGCCCGACGACCCCGCGCACCCACGAGACGCGCACAACGAACGCGCCCGCCCCTGCCACCACGACGGCCGCCCACCCGGGCACCCACAGGCGGCTGAGTGCGACGAGCACCGCAAGCGGCGCCCAGAACAGCGCGACCGACCAGAGCCGCGTACGCGCCTCCCGCGCGATCACCGCGCACCCTCCGCATGCCGGACGTGACCAGACGTGCGCGCCGTGCAGCGTTCGCGCAGGTTCGAACGGTGGCAAGCCTGGGCCATGCAGGACATCCTGCCGGAGCCGGGGACCCGCGGGAGTGGTGAACCACCCCGGCGCACCCTTCCTGCTCGAGCACCGGGCAACTGCCCGCAGCGCCCGCGGCGAGGCGACCGTTCGATGAGGTCGTGAGGAGAAGGGGCTCAGGCGTGCGACTCCTAGCACGTACCACGAAGGCCCGGACCATCAGGTCCGGGCCTTCGTCTTCTTGTAGCGGGGGGATCACGGGTATCTGGGATCGCTGCGTCCACATCTGGCGTCGCCGCAGGTCAAAGGGACGTATATGCCCAACTGCACACCTCCTGTAGGTCTCGCGAGATCTCGACCGAGCGATCGGACCACGCCGCACAGACAGCGCATGATCGTCACGACCCGACCGTTGACCAGGACGGTGTGCACGTCGGCCCGCTGGGCCTGAACGCGATGTGCCCGTGGGGGTTCAGGAGCGGGAACATTGCGGGCGAACGGTCGATCTTGACCAGCACGACGTCGGCGCGCTTGCCCGGCTCCAGCGAGCCCACGACGTCCCCGAGCCCGAGAGCGCCGGCCCCGTTGCGGGTGGCCCAGGCGACGGCCTCCTCAGCGCGCAGGCCGAGGTTGGTCACGGTGTGCCCTTGGCGTGGGCCTCGTGGTGCTCCCTTGTGCGGTCGGCGGACAGGGTCGAGCGCATCGCGGAGAACATGCGCCCGCTCCACCACACCGAGGTGTCCATGGACAGCGAGATCGGCACCCCGTAGGCGCGCAGCGCAAAGCTCGACGGGTAGCCCTGCCCGCACGAGGACTCGGACTTGCTCGCGACCGACGCGTAGCCGCCGCTCGCCGCGATGCGATGGTAGGAGTCGGCGGTCAGCGTCGCCGCGTGCGCGTAGAGGACTGCCCGGGGCAGAGGGTCAAGGGTCGGCGGGGCGGTCCTGCTCGGAGGTCGAGGTCACGGCGCCGTGAGGTCGAGCCTCACTGCTGCGTCATGGAGGTCGCGCCGCAGGAGCCGTCGGGGCAGTAAGTCGCATTGAGCTCCACGATCGCGCCGGACAGCGTGCCCATCGATGCGGCCGCGTCCTCGAGCTTCGCGTTGCCCTCCGCCAGCTTGTCGGTCGACGTGGTGCTCACGGCATCCAGCCACAGCTCGAGCGTCGCCTGGGCGTCATCGAACGCCGTGACACCTGCCTCCTGGACGGCCTGCACGCGGTCGGCGTCCGCGTCCACCAGCGCGTCGGGCGCACCGTTGACCGCCTCCTCGAACGACGCGCGGGTCGCACCGAGGTCGTCCAGCGCGGCCTGCAGGCCCGCGACGGCGTCGTTGAACCCCGCGCTGTCCTTGGCCTTCTCCCGCGCGGCGTTGCCCGCGACCAGCGCGTCGTTGAGCCCCGTAATGCCCGGCGCGAACTCACGGTTCCACTCCTGGTAGGCAGCCGCGAGGTCCTCCGTCGTCGGCTCCGTCGCGGCAGGTGCCGCCTGCGTCTGGGACGGGGTGGCCACGGGTTCGGCCTCGGATCCGCTGCACCCCGCGGTGAGGGGCGCGGCGAGCAGGAGGAGCGCGAGGAGCGACGTGGCGCGGCGGGTCATCTGGTGTCCGATCTTGAGGTGGCGTGGCATGCGCTGCGGTGCAGTGGCGATCTCGTGCACCGGCGGTCCAGTGCACGAGCGGTCCACCCGGTGTCGATCGAGCGAACCGGCGCCCCGGACGCCGAGGCGCCTGGCGGGCCGGTGGCGATCTTAAGGCGGCAACGGCAGATCGGCTTCTTGGCCGACTGCGCCTCGCGCGACCAGGACAGCGCCCTCACCTGTCGCGCCTGGGAGCTGCTTCGGCCAGCTCGCCGCGCACGCTCGCGGCTCTCCACGTAACGCCCGCTCGGCGGCCGGCAACGCCGGAGGCCCTCCCGACCTCTCCATCGGAAGGGCCTCTGACCTGGTACTTCACTTGTAGGACTGCTGCAGGGTCCCATGATGACCGCTGGCTCGTTGGAGGCGAAGCTCTGGGCTCCCACGGCGAACACGCAGAGCCTGCACGACAGTGGGTGGTGTGTCCCGCGTTCGGTGCGCTCCGTCGATGGGACCCGCGGCCGCGGGGCGCTCTGACAGGGCCCTGCTCCGCTTGGATTGGGGCAGGACAGGCGTCCGCGCACGTCAGGTCGGTGGTGCACGGGGTGGGCAGGCGGCCAGTGCGGGTGCATTGCAGAGGCACCGGCATCTGCTTGGGGCCTCACGGGCGGGTGGAGAGCGGATCGTCGTGCCGCACCGGCACCAGCAAAGCTGCTGGTAGACGACAACAGCCCCCCGGGTGATCCCGGAGGGCTGTCGTCCGAATCTGCGATCGCAGATCCACAACGTAGCGGGGGCAGGATTTGAACCTGCGACCTCTGGGTTA
Organism: uncultured Actinotalea sp.; assembly: GCA_963521045.1. Lineage (GTDB taxonomy): Bacteria > Actinomycetota > Actinomycetes > Actinomycetales > Cellulomonadaceae > Actinotalea. The sequence continues at coordinate 472 of CAUQTR010000069.1, read as the reverse complement.
TGAGCCCAGCGAGCTACCGAGCTGCTCCACCCCGCGTCGGTTCCGTAACCATACGTGGCGCCCCTGCCCTGCGCCAAATCGGTGTCGTGCGGCCGATCGCGCCGTGCGGCACCGGAGAGCGTGAAGGGTTCACCGCGCGAGACGCGGCGAACCCTTCACACCAGGCCGGGGACCGGGGTCAGCCCTCCAGCTCCTCCTCGGCCGCGATCGCGGCCTCGAGCGCCGCCTGCAGTCGCTCCTGGGCCTCGCCGTAGGCCGCGAAGTCGCCGGCCGCGAGCGCGTCCTGGCCCTCCTGGATCGCGGTCTGCGCGTCCTGCAGCGCGGTGTCGAGGCGCACCCGCGGGTCGCCCGACGGTGCCTGCGGGTCGGTCGGCGCCGCCGTCGGCGGCGGCGGGGGCTCCGCGGGGGGCGACGACGGGGGGTCCGTCTCGCCGGCCGCCGGCGGCTCGCCGTCGACCCGGGCGTCGGGCCC
>CAUQTR010000068.1:0-8183 GCA_963521045.1 uncultured Actinotalea sp. | reverse complement strand
CCCCTCGAGCGTCCCGCCGCACGCCTGCGCCCGGCGTGCCCCACGACGCCGCCCGGCCGGCGTCCACCCGGGCCGTCGCGATGCTGCCGCGGGCCGGCGTGCTGGTCGCGCTCGCCGTCGCGACCATCGTCGTGCCCGTCCTCGACCACCGCGCCGAGGTGACGATGGACGCCGAGGCGGTCACCGTGGCCGACGAGACCGTCGCCGCGGGTCTCCCGACGGCGTACGACGTGCTGGCGGGCGATGGTGAGCACGTGACCGCGACCTCGGTCCTGGCGGCCGTCCGAGGGACCGAGCGGCTCGCCGCGACGGCCAGCAGGTCCTTCGACCGGGACCCGCTGCCCGGGTGCGACGGCCAGGCGCGTCCCGCCGGGTCCAACGGGCTCATCCCGGCCGAGGACCTGTGCCAGCTCTGGGTCACCGACCAGATGCTCCGCGGCGACGCAGCCGTCGCGCTCGCCGAGCTCAACGTCAACTTCCGTGCGGCGTTCGGCCGGGACCTCTGCCTCACGGACTCGTACCGGTCGCTGGCCGACCAGCGCCGGGTCGCGGCCCTCAAGCCTGGCCTGGCCGCCTCGCCGGGCACGTCGAACCACGGCTGGGGACTCGCGATCGACCTCTGCACGTCGGAGAACCGGTCGTCGGCCGTGATGGGCTGGCTCCAGGACAACGGTCCGACCTTCGGCTGGGACAACCCGCAGTGGGCCCGCCGCGGCGGCTCGGGCGCGTACGAGCCCTGGCACTGGGAGTTCGTGCCCGGCACGTCGGAGATGGGCACCAACTACTGAGCGGACGGGCCTCTCGGCCCGTGCGCCGAGGCCGTCGCCCCGCGCCTCACAGCAGCGTCGCGCCCCACGTGACCTCGTGGCTGGCGCCGGGCTCCAGGTGCACCAGCCGGTCGCCGGTCCGGAAGGCGTCGGCGATGCAGCTCATCGGCTCGGCGGCGACACCCGTGCGGCGCACGCCGACGGGGTTGATGTGGTCGCCCGTGCAGATCTGCCAGGCGTCCATCGACTCGTCCATCCAGACGGCGGCCGTGCGGCCGTCGGGACCGGTGACGCGGATCCACGAGAGCCCGTCCTCGTCCCGCAGCACGTCCAGGTAGGCGTCGTCGAGGTCGAGGCCCCGCAAGGACCGCGGCTCGCGCAGGTCGTAGTCGCCGGTGGCGGGCTCCGTGCCCGTCGGCAGGAGCCGCTCGTCCACGGTGACCCGCGTGGCGGCGTCCAGCCGGACGGTGCACTCGTCGAGCGACGCGCCGCCGGGGGAGAGCCACGGGTGGAAGCCGACCCCGTACGGCGCGGTGCGCGTGCCGAGGTTCGTCGCCGTCGTCTGCACGTGCAGGCCCGTCGCGGTGAGGCGGTAGGTGACCTGGAGCAGGAGGTCGAAGGGGTAGCCCGGGCTGGGGGCCAGCCGCAGCCGCAGCGTCGCGGCGTGCCCCGCCGCGTGCGCCTCGTCCACCCCGCCGAGCACCTCCCAGCGCTGCCACATCACGAGCCCGTGCAGGGCCGTGCTCAGTGCCGGCTCGGTGATGTCGAGCTGGAGCTCGGTGCCGTCGACGGTGTAGCGGCCGTCCCGGATCCGGTTGGGCCACGGCGCGAGGACGGCGCCGTGGCCGGCGGGGGCCACCTCGTCCTCGCCGAACGGGGTGAAGACCTCCCGCCCGCCGACGGCGTACCGACGCACCTTCGCCCCGACGTCGGTGATCGTCACCTCCTGGTCGCCGAGCCGGAGCTCGACCTGGAGGCCGGAGAGCGGTGCGGGGCGGGTGACGGCGGACGAGGTGCTCACGGCCGCAACGGTAGCGGCCGTGAGCACCTCGTGAAGCCGGTCGGCAGGGGGTGTCGTCGTCAGGCCTGGTCGAGCTGTGCGCCGAGAGCCTCGAGCTGGTCGCGCGCCGCCTCGAGGGCGGTCCGGACGGCACCGTCGGCGTCCGCCGCGGCCGTCTCGACCTCGACTCGCGCGTCCTCGAGGGCCGCTCGCGCATCCGCGACGACCTGCTCGTCGGCGCCGTTCTCGAGGGCGTCGCCGGCCTGCTCCACGGCGCTCGAGGCGGATGCGAGCGCGGACTCGACCTGTGCCTTGGCCTCCTCGTCGAGCGTCGAGCCGTCGAGGGCCTCCTGGACCTGGTCGACAGCCGTCTCCGCGGCGTCGGCACCGGAGTCGAGCGCGTCCTCGGCGTCCTCGGCGACGGCCGACGGATCGACCTCGGGGACGTCGACGTCGCCGCTGCAGCCGGCGAGGACGCCGGTGAGCAGCACAGCGCCCGCGACGGCTGCGCCGGCGCGGGCGGTACGGGTTCCTCGGGGGGTTCGCGTGGTCACGAGGGTGGCTCGCATCGGATCCTCCAGGGGTAGGGGAATCCTGAGTCTGCCCCGGATCGGGTGTGCCCGCCCGCGCGACCGGGCGGGCACACCCTGCGGTCAGGGAGCGGAGACGATCTCCTGGGCGGACCGATCCGCCGTACCTGCCGCCGTGCGACGCTTGCGCACGTCCTGCAGCGACGTCCCGTAGAACGCCGCGGTCATGAGGTCCTTCATGTCGGCCAGCATCGGCATCCGCGGGTTCGCGGGTGCGCACTGGTCCTCGTACGAGCGCATCGCCAGGTCGTCGAGCTTGCCGATGAAGGCCTGCTCGGAGACGCCCTGCGCAGCGAAGGACGCGGGGATCCCCACGGCGTCGCGCAGCTTCTCGACGGCCAGGGCGTAGGACTCCACGCCCTCCTCGGGCGTCGAGGCCGGCAGGCCGAGGGTCTTGGCGATCTCCTGGAAGCGCTCCGGGGCGACGTAGTGCTCGTACTTCGGCCAGCTCGTGAGCTTGGTCGGGACGGTGCCGTTGTACCGGATGACGTGCGGCAGGAGCGTCGCGTTCGTCCGGCCGTGCACCAGGTGGAACGTCGAGCCGATGGTGTGGGCCATCGAGTGCACGATCCCCAGGAACGCGTTGCCGAACGCCATGCCGGCGATGGTGCCCGCGTTGTGCATCTTCTCCCGCGCCACGACGGCCGACTCGCCACCGGTGACGGACTCCTCGAGGTTCTCGAAGATCAGGCGGATCGCCTGGAGCGCCATGCCGTCGGTGAAGTCGTTCGCGTAGACGGAGACGAATGCCTCGGTCGCGTGGGTCAGGGCGTCGAAGCCCGAGTCCGCCGCGAGCGACGCCGGCATCCGGCCCGTGAGGGCCGGGTCGATGATCGCCACGGTGGGAGTCAGCGCGTAGTCGGCGAGCGGGTACTTGATGCCCGTCTTCTGGTCGGTGATGACCGCGAACGGCGTCACCTCCGCGCCCGTGCCCGACGTCGTCGGGATGCAGACGAGCTTGGCCTTCTCACCCAGGGTCGGGAACTTGAAGGCGCGCTTGCGGACGTCGAAGAACTTCTCGCGCATGTCGGCGAAGACGATCTCGGGGTGCTCGTACCGCAGCCACATGACCTTCGACGCGTCCATCGGGGACCCACCGCCGAGGGCGATGATCGTGTCCGGGCCGAACTCGCGCATCTGCTCGGCGCCCCGGTCGACCGACGCGATGGTGGGCTCCGGCTCGATGTTGTCGATGATCTGGAGCGCGACCTTCTCGGGCCGGCGCGCGAGCACGTCGAGGATCTTGTCGACGAAGCCCAGCTTGGTCATCGTCGCGTCGGTGACGATCGTCACGCGGTGCACGTCGGGCATGTCGGCCAGGTAGCGGATCGCGTTCGGCTCGAAGTACGTCTTCGCCGGCACCTTGAACCACTGCAGGTTGTTGTTGCGTCGACCGATCCGCTTGATGTTCACCAGGTTGACCGCCGAGACGTTGTTCGAGACCGAGTTCGCGCCGTAGCTGCCGCACCCGAGCGTGAGGGAGGGGATGAAGGCGTTGTAGATGTCACCGATGCCGCCGAGCGAGGAGGGCGAGTTCCAGATGACCCGGATCGCCTTGACGCGGCCGCCGAACTCCTCGACGAGCGCCTTGTCCTCGGAGTGGATCGCGGCGCTGTGGCCCAGGCCGTCGAACTCCACCATCTGCTCGGCGAGGCGGATGCCGTGCTCACGCGACTCGGCCCGCAGGACGGCCAGGACGGGGCAGAGCTTCTCGCGGGTCAGCGGCTCGGCCGGGCCGACGTGGCTGACCTCGGCGAGGATGATCGACGTGTCCTCGGGGACCGAGAAGCCCGCCTGCTCGGCGATCCACTGCGGGCTCTGCCCGACGACGGACGCGTTGAGCTTGGCACCGGCGCAGTTCTCGGAGGCGGCCTCGACGCCGAAGATGAAGCGCTCGAGCATCGCCTTCTCGGAGGGCGTGCAGCGGTAGGCGTGCAGGATCGCGAACTCCGCCATCGCGGCGTCGTAGATCTCGTCGTCGAGGATGACGGCCTGCTCCGAGGCGCACACCATGCCGTTGTCGAACGCCTTGGACAGGACGACGTCGTTGACCGCGCGCTTGAGCTTCGCGGACTTCTCGATGTAGCTGGGCACGTTGCCCGCGCCGACGCCGAGCGCCGGCTTCCCGCACGAGTACGCGGCCTTGACCATGGCGTTGCCGCCGGTGGCGAGGATGAGCGCGACGCCCGGGTGGTTCATCAGCTCGTTGGTCGCGGCGATCGACGGCTGGCCGACCCACTGGATGCAGTGCTCGGGCGCACCGGCGGCGACCGCAGCGTCACGCACGACGCGGGCCGCGGCGACGGAGGACTCCTGAGCCGACGGGTGGAACGCGAAGATGATCGGGTTGCGCGTCTTGAGCGCGATCAGCGCCTTGAAGATGGCGGTCGACGTCGGGTTCGTCACGGGCGTGATGCCGGCGACGACGCCGACCGGCTCCGCGATCTCGACGATCCCGTTGAGGTCGTCGCGACCGACGATGCCGACCGTCTTGAGCGACGCCATCGAGTTGGTCACGTGCTCGCACGCGAAGATGTTCTTGACGGCCTTGTCCTCGAACACGCCGCGCTTGGTCTCGGTGACCGCGTGCTGCGCGAGGACCCCGTGCTGGTTGAGCGCGGCGACCGACGCCTTCTTGACGATGTGGTCGACGTCCTCCTGCGTGAAGGAGGCGTACGCGGCGAGCGCCTTGGACGCGCCGGCGACGAGCAGGTCGATGGGCGAGGCGGGCGCCACGGCGGGTGACGTCGCGACCTCGGGCGCCTTGGCGGCCTCGGCGGCCTTGCTGGGAACGGAACGTGCAGCCACGGGATCTCCCGGTATCTCGGCTTCGGATTGGGGGATCGCCGTTGATCCGTGATCCACGCTAGGAGCCGATCGGGCGTCCGGCGTGTGCCAAAGGTCCCCAGGATCTTCGTCCCTGGCACTTGGCACTCTCCCGGGTCGAGTGCTAGATATGGAGTCGTAGCCGCCCGGCGCTCAGCACGCGTCGGGGCGCCCGTGCCCCGGAGGGTCCGGGGCACCTCTCGAGGAGGTGAGTCGCGTGGCTACCCGTCTGGACCCCTTCGTCGACCCGACGCGCTGGATGGACCAGCTTCTCGGCACGGTGCGGGAGGCCGCCCAGGCCCCGAGCCTGCCGAGCATGCCGATCGACCTCTACCGCGCGGGCGACCACTACGTCATGCACGTGGACCTGCCGGGCGCCGACCCGGGATCGGTCGACGTCAACGTCGAGGACCGCACCCTGACCGTGCGGGCCGAGCGCACGGCTCGCACGGAGGCCGACGTGCAGTGGCTCGCGCGCGAGCGCGGCACCGGCACGTACGTGCGACAGCTGACCGTCGGTCGCGGCCTCGCCCTCGACGCGGTCGAGGCGAGCTATGCCGACGGCGTCCTCACGCTGACCATCCCGGTGGCGGAGGAGGCGAAGCCGCGGCGCATCGAGGTCCAGCACCCGAGCGCCGGCACGACGATCGGCGCGGGGCAGCAGCGTCAGGTCGAGCAGTCCTCGAGCTGACCGCCGGCGGGGCCCGGGGACATGGATGGGCCCGGTCCGCACGTGCGGACCGGGCCCGTCCTCTGCCCGTCCTCTGCTCGTCCCGCGCTCGTCAGGCTGCGCGCCACGCGCTCACCAGGCGCTCGCGGGTGGCGTCGCGTCAGCTGACGTCGCCCCGCCAGGCGCCCGTCTCCGTGCCGCGCGCCTCGATGAACTCCTTGAAGCGCTTGAGGTCGCCCTTGACCTGGGCGTCGTCCACCCCGACCACGGCGCCGACCTTCTCGGCCAGGGACTCGGTCTCCCAGTCGATCTGGACCATGATCCGCGTGGTCGTGTCGCTGATGCGGTGGAACGTCACGACGCCGGCGTGCGTCGTGCCGTCGACGCTCGTCCAGGCGACCCGCTCGTCGGGGTGCTGCTCGGTGATCCGCGCGTCGAACTCGCGCTCGACGCCGCCGATCTTCGTCTTCCAGTGCGTGAGCGTGTCGCCGATCTGCGTGATCGACTCGACGCCGCCCATGAACTGCGGGAACGACTCGAACTGGGTCCACTGGTTGTAGACCGTCGTGACGGGGACCTCGACGTCGATGGACTGCTCGATGGTGGGCACGGGCCGACCTCCTGGCTCGGTTCTGGTGTCCTCGCCACGGTAGGTCGGGTCCACGCGGACCGCGCGGCGATCATGAGAGGGCGCCGGCCCGCGTCAGGCGAACGGGTGAATTGTGACCGCAGACCGTGACTCCCTTTGCGCGGATGTCCGGATTGTGTGACCCTGTCCGTGTCAGCGAGAAGGGCAAACCCACCGCGAGGTGGGGACGCAAAGCCACGGGGCCCCTGAGGTCGGCCGGGCATACCGAACGACGAAGGAGTTGGACATGACGCCCGAGATCTCCACTTCCAGCAACCGTACCGACGCGCCGGGGGCCCTCCTGACCCCCTCCGAGGTCGCGAGCATGTTCCGGGTCGACCCGAAGACCGTCACCCGGTGGGCCAAGGCCGGCAAGCTCTCGGCCATCCGCACCCTCGGCGGCCACCGCCGCTACAGCGAGGCCGAGGTGCGCAACCTGCTGCACGGAGTGCCGCAGCCGCGCGAGACGGGCGACTGAGCCCCGCGAGCACCGTCGATCGACACGACGGCCCCACCGGCACGCAGCCGGTGGGGCCGTCGTCGTCGTGGGTGCCCGCGTTGCGGTGGTCAGCCGGCGTGCGCCAGGCGGTCCAGGCCGTCGAGGAGGAGGTCGAGGGCGAACACGAACTCCGTCTGGTCGTCGCACCAGCCCAGGGTCGAGCCCGGTTCGTCGTGCGCCACCGCGGAGAGCATCGCGACGAGGTTCGGGATCTGCGGCGCGATCGCCGCGAGCACCTCCTCGGCCCCGGCGTCGCCGCCCGTCGGCTCCCCGAGCTCCTGCGTGAAGCCGTAGAGGCGGCTGCCGAGGGCGTGCAGCCCGTGGTGGACGAGGTCCCAGGAGAGCCCGCCGGCCCGCATGAGGGCGACGACGCCGTCGACGTGCCGCGCCGACGAGAGCGTCATGACGTCGCGGGACTCCATGAGCGCGGGCGCCCACGGGTGCCGGAGCATCACGGTGCGCGCGGCGAGGGCACGGCCGCGCACGGCAGCCCGCCAGCCGGCGCGGTCGGCGTCGGGATCGCCGAGCCGCCCGACCGCCTCCCCGATCTCGTCGAGGACGACCTCCACGACGCCGTCGAGCAGGCCGTCCTTGCCCCGCACGTGGTGGTAGAGCGACATCGCCTCGACGCCGAGGTCGTCGGCGAGGCGGCGCATCGTCACGGCCTCGACCCCGTGCTCGTCCGCGATCTCGACAGCCCGGCGCAGCACGCGGTCGCGCGTCAGGGGAGGGCGTCGCCGTGTCGGCGTCCCACGGTTCCCGCTCACGGCCCCAGCCTCTCATCTGCGTCCCGGCGCTGACCTCCGTCCGCGTGGGCCCCGCGCGGCGTCCTGCCGCAGGCACGTGACGTCGGCCGTTGACGGGCGTGCACCACGGGACTACCTTACAGCGTAAGCCTTACGTCGTAAGGCCATGGAGCCGGCCAGAGCCGTGCGAGAGGGGATCCCATGGGCTCGACACAGGTACGCGGCGACCGGACGCGACGAGCGGCGGGCGCCCAGGTCATGCGGGCAGCCGTCAGCCACGGGTTCGGGGGCCCCGAGGTCGTGACCGTGGAGAACGTGCCGCGGCCGGTCCCGCGCGCCGGCGAGCTCCTCGTCCGGGTGCACGCCTCCGACGTCAGCGTCGCGGACCACCGGATGCGTGCGCGGGACCTGCCGGGCGGCTTCGCGGTGGTCGCGCCGCTCGTCGTCGGGTTCCGCG
>CAUQTR010000067.1:0-8207 GCA_963521045.1 uncultured Actinotalea sp. | reverse complement strand
GCGCTCGCCGCGGCCGCTGCGCTCAGCCTCGTGCTGGCCGCCTGCAGCGGCGGCACCTCCGACGGCGGGGGTGGGGGTGGCGGCGAGGAGGAGTCCGGGTCGTGGACCGCGCCCGACGCCGACCTCGAGGCCTCGATCACCTACGGCGTGTGGGACGCCAACCAGGTGCCCGCGATCGAGGAGAACATCGCGGCGTTCAACGAGGAGTACCCGAACATCGAGGTGAACGTGAACGTCACCCCGTTCGGGGAGTACTGGACCAAGCTCCAGACGCAGGCGTCCAGCGACACCCTGCCGGACCTGTTCTGGATGAACGGGCCGAACTTCCAGCTCTACGCCGCCAACGGCCAGCTCGACCCCATCACCGAGGTCGTCGAGGCCGGCGCGATCGACCCGGCGAACTACCCGGCGTCGCTCAACGACCTCTACACGCTCGACGACGTCCAGTACGGCGTGCCGAAGGACTTCGACACCATCGGCGTCTGGACCAACACCGTCCTGTTCGAGCAGGCCGGCGTGCCCCTGCCCGAGGCCGACTGGACGTGGGAGGACTTCCAGTCCGCCGCGGTCGCGATCTCCCAGGCGCTCAGCGCCGAGGGCATCTACGGCGCCGCGGGCGGCATGGACGGACAGACGACGTACTACAACACCATCCTCCAGGCGGGCGGCACCGTGATCGACGGAGCGGAGTCGGCCTACGACACCCCCGAGGCGGCGGCGGGTATCGGCTTCTGGACCGAGCTCATCGAGTCCGGCGGGTCCCCCACGATCGAGCAGCTCACCGACACGACCGCGGACCAGTGGTTCACCTCGGGCAAGCTCGCCATGTACTGGGGCGGCAGCTGGTTCCGCGGGGCTCTCACGGACAGCCCGTTCGTCGACGACATCCAGGTGCTGCCGCTGCCGCAGGGCGAGGAGCAGGCCGTCGTCATCCACGGCGTCTCGAACGTCGTCCCCGCCGCGTCGGCGAACAAGCAGGCCGCCCACGCCCTCCAGGCGTTCCTCGCCGACGAGGAGGCCCAGCGCCAGCAGGGTGACCTGGGTGCCGTGATCCCCGCGTTCGCCGGGACGCAGGACGCCTTCGCCGAGTCGATGCCGAACGCGAACCTCCAGGTGTTCCTGGACGCCGTCGAGTACTCCCAGCCCCTGCCGGTCAGCGGCAACACCGCCGCGTGGAACGCGCTCGAGGCCGACCTGCTGCCGCAGGCGTTCTCCGGCGAGCGGCCGGTCGAGGACGTGCTCGCCGAGCTCGCCGAGGGCATGGACGCCGCGCTCGCGGAGGAGTGAGGGTGGCCCACACCACCCTGCCTGACAGCCCGGCGCCTGCGCAACGACGGCGTCTGGCCGTGGCTCTTCGTCGCGCCGCTGGTCAGCGGCGTCGCCGTGTTCTACCTGTGGCCCATCGCGCAGACGGCCTGGTACTCCCTGACGGAGTCGGGCGTCTTCGGCGGCTCGACGTTCGCCGGCATCGCGAACTACGTCGAGCTGTTCGCCGACCCGGTGCTCTACCGGTCGCTGCTCAACACCCTGCTCTACACGGGCATCGTCGTGCTGGGCATCCCGATCGCCGTCGTGCTCGCAAGCCTGCTCAACCAGCCGGGCCTGCGCTTCGCGTCCCTGTACCGGGTCCTGTACTTCCTGCCGTACGTCGCGATGCCCACGGCTGTCGCGATGGTCTGGCGGATCATCTACAACGGCGACTTCGGCATCCTCAACTACGGGCTGCGCCTCGTCGGCATCGACGGGCCGTACTGGATCAGCACCCCCGGGGCCGCCATCGTCGCCGTCGCCGTCGTCGGCCTGTGGTCCTCGCTCGGGTTCTCGCTGATCGTGCTCGCGGCCGGGCTGAAGAGCATCCCGCCCGAGCTCTACGAGGCGGCGCAGCTCGACGGGGCGTCCCGCTGGCGCCAGTTCCGCTCGATCACGGTCCCGCTGCTGAGCCCGAGCATCTTCTTCCTGCTCATCGTCACCGTCATCGCGAGCTTCCAGCTGTTCGACCTGCTCTACGCGATCCTCGGCACGGCCAACCCCGCCCTGCCCCGGAGCATGTCGCTCGTCTACTTCTTCTACCGCGAGGGCTTCGTCAACAACGACAAGGGCTACGCGGCCGCGATCGCCATGGTGATCTTCCTCATCATCGGCCTCGTGACGTTCCTGCAGTTCCGGCTCCAGCGGCGATGGGTGAACGATGACTGAGCCGGTGACCCTGCGACGCGCGCGTGACGTCCGCCGGGGCACCCGGCGCCGTCAGGGATCGCACGTCCTCGCGCACGTGGTCCTCGGTGCGGGCGCCGTGGTCATGGCCTTCCCGTTCGTGTGGCAGATCCTCATGTCCCTGTCCACGAACGTCGAGGTGCAGAGCGTCCCCCCGACCTTCTTCCCGGCGGACCTGCAGTGGGAGAACTACGCGCGGGTCTTCGAGCGCCTGCCGTTCCTCGACCAGCTGCAGAACTCGGTCGTCATCACCGTCGTGCGCACGCTCGCCCAGATCGTCCTGTGCACGCTCGCCGGCTACGCGTTCGCCCGGATGCAGTTCCGCGGCAAGGGTGTGCTCCTCGCGCTGGTCCTGTCGATCCTCATGGTGCCCTCGCAGGTCTACCTGCTCTCGCAGTACCAGATCGTCCAGGGCCTGGGCCTGCTCAACACCCTCACCGGCCTCGTCCTGCCCGGGCTCTTCAGCGCCTTCGGCACGTTCCTGCTGCGCACGGCGTTCCTCTCGATGCCGCGCGAGCTCGAGGAGGCGGCACGGCTCGACGGCGCGAACCCGTGGCAGATCTTCTGGAAGATCATGCTGCCGCTCGCCCGCCCGACGATCAGCGTGCTGGCGATCACCGCCGTGCTCTGGTCCTGGAACGAGCTGCTGTGGCCGCTCGTCGTCACGACCTTCAGCGACCAGATGCCCCTGTCCGCGGGCCTCGCCACGCTGATCAGCGACCGGACGACGGACTACCCGCTCGTCATGGCCGCGAGCCTGCTCGCGATGGCACCCGTGCTGATCATGTTCATCGTGCTCCAGCGCCGCGTCATCGACGGGCTCGCGAGCTCGGGGCTGAAGTGAGCGGCGCCTCGGCGGGCTACCGGACGTCGTCCCACGCTCAGCTCACCAGGCCGGTGCGGTAGGCGTACACGACGGCCTGCACGCGGTCCCGGACGCCGAGCTTCATGAGGATGCGCGACACGTACGTCTTGACGGTCTCGTGGCCGAGCACGAGCTGTGCCGCGATCTCGCCGTTGGACAGGCCGGTCGCGATGAGGCGCAGCACCTCGAGCTCGCGCGGCGTCAGCGGGACGTCGTCGGGTGCCGAGGCGGGCGGCCGGATGCGGTCCGCGTAGCGTCCGACGAGCTGGCGGGTGACCTCGGGCGCGAGCAGCGCCGCACCGGACGCCACGGTCCGGATCCCGGCCAGCAGCTGCGCCGGCGGCGCGTCCTTGAGCAGGAAGCCGCTGGCGCCGGCGCGCAGGGCCTCGTACACGAGCTCGTCGAGGTTGAACGTCGTCACGACCAGGACCTTGACCGGGTCCTCGACGCCGGCACCCGCCAGCAGGCGGGTGGCCTCGATGCCGTCGAGCACGGGCATCCGGACGTCCATGACGACGACGTCGGGCGCGAGGCTCCGGGCGAGGTCGACGGCGGTCCGTCCGTCCCCGCACTCCCCCACGATCTCGAGGTCCGGCTGCGCGTCGATGATGGTCGCGAAGCCGGTGCGGATGAGGGCCTGGTCGTCGGCCACGAGCACGCGGGTCGGGGCGGTCACGACCCGCTCCCCACGGGGATGCGTGCCCGCACGACGAAGGCGCCGTCCGTCCGGGGCCCTGCCTCGAGCTCGCCGCCCAGCACGCCGACCCGCTCCCGCAGCCCCGCGAGCCCTCGACCGCTGCCGCCGAGGAGCACGGGGCGCGGGCCCGGACCGGCAGCGCCGACGCCGGCGTCGGCGTCCGTCGTTCGGGCCGTGCTCACGGTGACCATGATCTCCTGGCCGCCGTGCCGCACGTGGACGGTGGTCCGGCTGCCGCGGGCGTGCTTGAGCGCGTTGGTCAGCGCCTCCTGGACGACGCGGTAGGCCGCGACCTCCGCGCTCCCGGCGACCTCGGACGGGTCGCCCTCCTCGACGAGCTCGACGGGCTGCCCGGACCGGCGCGTCTGCTCGACGACCTCGCGCAGCTCGCCGATCGCCGGCAGCCGCTCGGCCGCGCCGTGCCCCGGGTCGAGGAGGTCGAGGACGTGCCGCAGGTCCGCGATCGCCCGGCGACCCGTCTCGCTCACCGCGTCGAGCGTGCGGTCCAGGCGCTCGGGCTGGCCGGTGAGGTACCGCGCCGCCTCGGCCTGCACGACCATCGCCGTGACGTGGTGCGTCACGACGTCGTGCAGCTCGCGGGCGATGCGGGTGCGCTCTGCCGTGCGCGTGGTCTCGGCGACGTGGCGTCGACGTTCCGCCTCGGCCGCCCTGGTCTGGCGGAGCCAGACGCCGAGGCCCCACGCCACGGCGCACAGCAGGTAGAAGACGACGAAGCCGGTTGCGTCCTCCTGCCCGGGCCGGTCGAGGGCGACCGCGAGCGCGGCGTAGGCCACCGACGCGGCGACCGCGACCGCGCGCCGGTGGCGCGTCAGGTGGGCGCCCGTGCTGAGGAGCACGATGGGGAGCCCGATGCCGGCGATGGTGTGGAAGCCCGTGAGCTGATCGACGGCGAAGCCGGAGCCGACGAGCACGAGGCTGACCAGGGGCCACCGGCGCCGGATGACGAGCGGGAGGCTCAGGAGGACCACGGGCACCCAGGCCCACGCGTCCACCGGCCGGTGCGGCACGTCACCGAGCTGGGTGCCCTGCCCCTGCAGGGCGGGGACCCACGGGGCGACGGCGAGGAGCACCGCGAGCGGCAGGTCGCGCACCGCGACGTCGGACCGCTGCCAGGCGGTCGCGACCTGCCGGACGTCGATCACGCCCCGACCGTAGCGGCCGCGGCCACCCGGGCAGCGCGTCGCCGAGCCGGCACGATGTGCCCGCGGCGCTGCGCGAGCCGGAGCAGGGCGACGGTGACGGCGGAGCAGGCGATCACGGCGACGATGCTGGCCTCGGGTCCGAACGCGCCCCCGGACAGGAGCGTCGCGCCCGACGTCGCGCCGTCGAGGAGTCCCTGCGGGGTGTCGTTGCCCGAGACCTGCGTGCCGAAGATGCCCGCCACGGCGAGGTTCCAGCCGAGGTGCAGGCCGATGGGGAGCCAGAGCGTGCGCGTCGCGACGTAGGCGGCGCCGAGCATGCCACCCGCCTCGATCGCGATGGCGACGGCGCCCCAGATCGTGGCGTTCGGGTTCACCAGGTGCATCGCACCGAAGAGGACGGCGGTCACCCCGAGCGCGGCCCACGTCCCGACGCGCTGCTCGAGGTGACGCTGAAGCACGCCGCGGAAGAGCAGCTCCTCGGCCGCGACGGCGGCGGCCGTGAAGCCCACGAGCCCGACCGCGACGGTGACCGATCCCCACCCCTCAACCCGGTAGCCGCCCGCGAGCGCGATCGTCCCGATCACCGCCGCGAACACCAGGACCCCGAGTCCCGTGCCGCGGGCGAGCGCCCCGGCGGCCCCGGCCCGTCCCACCTCGAGCGGGTTGCGGCGCTCCGTCCGGCGGACCACCCACCCGTAGACGAGCACCATGAGCGCAGCGGCCGCGACCCCGACCGCGAGTGTGAGGGCCCACGACCCGTCGACCGCCCTGACCGCCGCGCTGCCGAGGGCGGCGACCACGAGAACTGCTCCGAGCTGCTTGACGAGACGCACGACGTGTCCTTCCGAGAGGGTCCGCGACGAGGAGCCGCGGCTGGCTCCAACGCTAGGAATCGCGTGCTCGCCGGTCGTCACCGCACGGGGAGCAGTCGCCGGTCCCCCGCACGGGGGACACGCCGCCTCAGGGCCGCACGACGCCGCGGAAGCCCGTCCACCGGAGCTCGGCCGGAAGATGACCCAGGTCGTTGACCATCACCACCGTCGGGGGCAGGTCGGGTCGGTGCTCCAGCACCGTCAGGGCCGCGTTGGCCACGGGGATCGACAGCCACGCGACCGGTGGTGCGCGGAGCGCGTCGCGCACGAGCCAGGCGACCTGGTAGGCGTGCGTGACGAGGACCTCGTGGGTGTCAGCACTGCTCGCGCCGCCGAACCGAGCCACCAGGGCGTCTGCGAGCGCCCGGCCGGCGGCGGCCTCGGCGTCGTCGTAGCCGTCGAAGAAGCCGCCGCGCGACGAGGGCAGCTCGTCGCGGGGCGGCACGTAGGGCACGTGGTCGACCAGCTCGGGGGCCTCGGCGACGGGTACCGCGGGCAGGTGCCGCGCGATCTGGGTGGCGCTGGCCGCCGCACGCGGGAGCGGTGAGTGCCAGACGACGTCGACCGGCACGGCCGCCAGGCGCTCGCCGAGCAGGGCCGCCTGCCGGCGACCGGCGTCGGTGAGGGTGCCGAGCGCATCGGCCTCACCGTGCCGTGCGAGATAGAGGTGTCGGGTGGCCATGGTCGCCTCTCGGGTCGGGGTGGCTGCGTCGGTCGTCAGTCGAGCATCGTCACCGTGCCCGCGGTCCCGTCGACCCGGACGCGGGCGGCGCCGGCGAGCCGCGTGGTCGCGTCCGGCACACCGAGCACCGCGGGGATCCTCCGTTCGCGCGCCACGATCGCCGCGTGCGAGAGCGCCCCACCCGTCTCGGTGACGACGGCGGCCGCGACGCCGAGCAGCGGCGTCCACGCGGGATCGGTCCACGGGCAGACGAGGACGTCACCGCGCTGGACGAGGGCGAAGTCCGCAGGCCCGCGGACGACCCGTGCCGGTCCCGTCGCGGTCCCGCGACTGCCCGCCGTGCCGACGAGCACACCCGCGTCACTCCCGACGTGGCCCGCCGACGCCGGTGGGAGCGGCGCCGTCACCGGCCGCGCCTGGAGCACCCAGGCGTGGCCGCCGGCGATCGCCCACTCGACGTCCTGCGCCCCGTCGAGGGCGGCGACGACGTCGTGGCCGAGCCGCGCGAGCCGGCGCACGGTCGCGTCGTCGAGCGACGGCCGCGCGCGGTCCCGCGGGCTGACGTCGCTCACCACGAGGCGTGCGCCGGTCCGGTCGAGGCGGCTCCGCTTGTCCGCGACGACGCTCGCGACGGCGCCGTCGGCCGCGACGTCGTACGCGTCCGGGGTCACCGTGCCGCCGACGACGCTCGGGCCCAGGCCCCACGACGCCTCGATCCGCGTGACGCCGCCGGGCGTGGTCGGGCTGAACATCACCCCGGAGACGTCCGCGTCCACGTGCCGCTGGACGAGGACGGCCATGGCCGGCTCGGTCTCGCGGGGAAGCCGGGCGTCCTCGCGGGCACGCCCCGCAGCAGCCCGGTAGGCCACGGCGCGGGGGCTGTGGAGCGAGGCCCAGCAGGTGCGCACCGCGGCGACGAGCTCGTCGAGACTCCCGACGGCGAGCACCGACTCGTGCTGCCCCGCGGCCGACGCGGTGGCCCCGTCCTCGTCGCTCGCCGACGAGCGGACGGCCACCGGACCGAGGACGGCGAGCGCACGGGCCAGCTCACCGACGACGGCGTCGGGCAGCGGTCCGTGCGCGGCGGCGCGGAGCACCTCGACGGGTACGACGACGCCGTCGGGCACGGGCAGGCCCGCCCGCGTGAGGACACCCAGGCCGGCGGCCTTCGCACCGCAGCGGATGACGTCGGCCTCGCGCAGCGGGATGAGCATCGGGATCTCCTCAACGTCATGTTGACAACGCTTCGTTGAGTGTGGACGATCGAGCGCATGCGAGGCAAGGACGACCGCCCGAGCACTGCTCGCGCGGACCAGGACCAGGCCGCCCGGGAGCGTGCCGCCCGCGAACGGCTGCTCGACCTGGGGGCCGACCGGCTCCCCGACCGTCCCTGGCGTCCGGCCCCGGTCCCGCCGAGCGCCGTGGACCTCGCACACTTCGGCCTCTGGCGCTCGCACGAGCTCGCCCCGGACGACCTGCTCGCCGCGCTCGCGCAGGTGCCCGCCGCCCGCGCCGAGGTCGAGGGTCTCGAGGCCGGTCTCCTGTTCGTCGCTCGCGGCGCGGGCCTCACCTGGGCGCAGATCGCCGACGCGATGGGCTTCAACTCCCCGCAGGCGTGCCAGCAGCACTTCGCGCGCCTCAGCCGCCGGGGCAGCGTGTGAGCCGCGCGTCGTCGACGGAGCTGCTGGTGCTGCACGCCGTGCGCGTCCTGGGG
>CAUQTR010000066.1:0-8245 GCA_963521045.1 uncultured Actinotalea sp. | reverse complement strand
ACGCTCGCCCGGATCTGCCGCACTGAGGGCGACTACGCTCGCCCGGATCTGCCGCACTGAGGGCGACTACGCTCGCCCGGATCTGCCGCGTGCGGCGCAGTCGCCCGGCGCTAGGTTCAGTAGGTGAGCTGGGCCGTCATGGCGCGTCGTGTACGGGACGCCGACCTGCCGTTGGGCCAGAGGGTCAACGCGCTCCACTCGCTGCTCGCGAATCACCACGCCCCGTTCGGGTTTCGGCGGACCCGGGCCCACCTCCGCCGAGCAGCGGGCGTGAGAGTCCTGCGCGACTGGACTGAACCGCGGCTGCTGGCTGCACTGGACTTGCTTGAGGAGTCGCGCGCCAGCCACCTCGCGAACCTGGCGGCGTTCGGTCAGCGTCGGCGCGTCGAGAAGGCCAGTGGCCGGCGCGTGCCCAACAAGGGCGACCTCGAGGCGTTGGCCCGCCGTGAATGGACGGTGGATGTCGACGCCGCGCTGTCAGGCGCCCGAGCAGCCGCGAGATCCGCAAGCGGCCCCTGTCGCCGTAGGCCTCAGTGGCTTCCCACGCCGCGGCGAGACACGCGCTCATGCCGCGCCAAGGGCGGGTACGCCTGTCAGCCCTTCCGCTAGATCGCCCGGTTCTGATCATGGCTCTGAAGCCACCAGTCGACTGAGACCGCCCTCGCCTCGAGATCGGAGAGCCGGGCGATGGCGTGATCGATGACCTCAGGCGGCAACCGGACAGCGTGGTCGAAGATGTAGTGCCCGAGCCCTTCCGGCCATAGGTAGGTCCCGTCGGTGTACTCGAGCGCCCCGTTTTGACATCCACAAATGCGGCATGTCGACATGCCCATGTAGGCGTTCAGCATGGTGCCCGTGCTCAGGTACGCCCAGAGCTGGTGACGCTCGCGACCTTCCCACTTCTCGTCTACGAGGTCGTGCGGGTCGGGGTACTCGGGATGCTCTTCGTTGCGCCAGTAGCCGATCAGCCGAAGGTCGTCCATAGGAGCGATTGTGCCCCGTGGCTACCTCTGCCCCTAGACCGCACGGTCATGGCTCCCCTCTGTGTCAAGACGCGGCGGGCAGGGTGGTTCTAGGCTCGGTGGTGGCGGGTCCGGGAAGTGACTGATCCGAAGTGCCGGTGTGGGGATGTGAGCCGGCCGCGCTGGATTGAAGTGACGCTCCCCGGTGTCCTCCCGGGCCCGTCCCGAGCGCGGCCACGGCGTCGTCAAGCATGGTGCGGAAGACGACGTCGGAGAGTCGCCTCTTGAGGCAGCGCATGGCCTCCATCGACGTTTTCCCGACGGCCTTCTTGCGGTCGTAGTAGTCGCGGCCGATGCCGGGGTTGCGCAGCTGGACGGTGGCCATGATGTGCAGGACCCGGTTGATCTGGCGGTTCCCGGCGCGGGAGAGCCGGTGGCGGACGTGGTCCCCGGAGGACGCGTCGATCGGTGCGGTGCCGGTCCAGGAGGCGAAGTGGGCGCGGTTGGGGAACCGGGTGATGTCGCCGACCTCGACCAGCAGCCGCGCAGCGCCGGACGGACCGATGCCGTTCAGATCCAGCAGCCCGGTGCCGGTCGCCTGGACCAGCTCGCGCAGCTCCTTGTCCGCGGCCTTCTTGCGCTTGTAGGTGCGCTCAAGGTCGCTGACGAGTTCAGCGGCGACCCGGCGGCGGACCTTCCCGGCGGCGTCGCGCGGTCGCACCGTGGCCAGGATTGCCTTGGCCTGCGCGGCCGACAGGAACTGCTTCGCCCCGCCCGGGACGAGCTCGAGCAGCAGGTGGTGCAGCTGGGAGACCATCCGAGTGTGTTCCTCACCGAGCGATCGGCGCCGGTCGACCAGGGTGCGCAGCACCGCCAGCTGCTCGTCATCGACCACCGGGCGCAGCCCGGCCATCCGCGTCCCGACCAACGCGATCGAGTGGGCATCGGTGGCGTCGGTCTTGCGAGCCTGCCCGGTGGCGAACACCCGCGCCCGCGCCGACAGCTTCGGCGGCACGTCGACCACGTCCTGCCCGTCGGCGAGCAGCCGCAGGGCTACGTGCCGGCCGATGCCGTTGCAGCCCTCGATCGCCCAGACCCGGTCCGGCCAGGCCCGCACGAACTGGCCCAACGCCGCGAACCCGTCCGGGTCGGTCGTGAACCTGCCACCGCCGAGGACCGCCTCGTCGGCGTCCATCACCTCGATCGTGACCGACCGCTTGTGCGGGTCCATCCCGATGACCACGCCACCTGCACTCATCGCTGACCTCCCTTGCTCGCACCAGTGGTTGTGGAGCTGGGAGGGCACCGCTACTTCGAGCTGAGCAAACCCCTCTTGAGCCTCTCCCGCCCGGCGGCGCCCGGGACGCGCAGGCCATGAGAGAGCCACACGACGGATCGTGGGCAGCCGCTGTGAGAGCGACACCCCGGACGCCTGGACCGAGCCTCGCCAGGCACCGGACCTGCGGTCAATGGAACAAGTAGCCGCACTGAGGGCGGCTACGCTCGCCCGGATCTGCCGCACTGAGGGCGGCTACGCGGAATCGCGTTCCGCGGGCCCCGTCGTCTCAAGCAGAGTCCGCGCCGGACCGATGTGCCTTGCGGACGGAGTAGTGCGGTGCGAGTGGAGGTCCGAGTGAACGAGGAGCGGTTCTGGCAGCTCATCAATGAGGTGCGCGCCGCGGCTCCGTCAGAGCGCAACCAGGTACGTGAACTGGAACGGCGCTTGACGGAACTCCCGCTACCGGAGGTCGTCGCCTTCGACGCAACCTTCAGCGCCGTTCAGCGCCGCCTCAACACCTGGGACCTGTGGGGCGCCGCGTACGTCATCAACGGTGGCTGCAGCGACGACGGCTTCATCGACTTCCGGTCCTGGGTCATCTCTCAAGGCTCGGGCACCTACCAGCGAGCCCTCACGGACCCCGACTCGTTGGTGGATGTGTTGCCGACAAGTCGGCGGACTCGGCGCTTGCTCCGCCGGACCCTGTCCCTCGGTGCCGAGCGGTACGCCTACGCCGCGGGCGACGTCGATACCCGCGGCTCGCGGCAACGTTTCTGACTTGAGAGGACCCCTGCCCGGCCCGACGGCAGCAGGCTAGGTTCAGTCGGTGAGCTGGTCGGTCATGGCGCGGCGAGTGCGGAACGCCAACCTGCCGATGGGGCAGAGGGTCAACGCGCTGCACTCGCTCCTCGCGAATCACCACGCCCCCTTGGGGTTCCGGCGGACCCGCGCCCACCTCCGCCGAGCGACAGACGTGAGACTTCTGCGCCGCTGGAACGAGCCGGCGCTGCTGGCCGCTCTGGACATGCTCGAGGAGTCGCGCGCCAATCACCTCGCGTACCGAGCCGCGTTCGCCGAGCGTCGGCGCATCGAGAAGGCCAGCGGCCAGCGTGTGCCCACCAAGGGCGACCTTGAGGCGCTGGCCCGCCGCGAGTGGTTGATGGATATCCACGACGCGGCTGTCAGGCGCCCGAGCGTCCGTGAACTCCGCAAGGTGCGGCCCCCTTCGCCGTAGTCCCTTCGCGCTCAGGTGTCGCTCGGGCGGATCAGATCACTGAGCAGTCCCCGTTCGTCCGCAGCGTCGAGGGCGCTCCCGATCTGCCAGGCATCGATCTCGACCTCAATCTGATCGCCCTCGGCGGGAACGCCACGTTCGTCGACGGCGAGCCCGATCAGCGCGAGGGAACCTGCCCGATGCCTGATCCTTCGTGCACTCTCGCTCTCGCCCTCAGTGTCGCCAAAGTCGTCGTGAGCCCACGCCGCAGATGCGTCCCTCGCGAGATCGGCCGGCAACTTGACCCGGACTCTGAGGTCCTGGCTGAACAGGCTCCGGCCGATCTGGGCCAGCAGTTCAGCCTCGTTCCGCCGGGCTCTCTGCTCGTCGTCGTCCATCCGTCGATCATGCCCGGTGAACGCACTCTTCTGCCGGACCAAGCCGCCGACTGAAGGGCCGACCGCCGGTCATGCCGCGCTCGCGCTCGGAGCCGCTGACCGGCCCTTTGGTTGCCCGCGTGCGGCGTGCGGGCTTCACGGCGTGCGGCGTGGGGCCATCGCGTCGAGGCGCCGGGCGATCCGTGCCTGGGCGTCGTCGGCGGCGTGCTGGTAGTGGAGCGCCGCCCGGGGAGTGGAGTGTCCGGCGCGCTGCATGAGCTCCGGCAGCGTGGCGCCGGTCAGGGCGACGAGTGTCATGGCCGAGTGGCGGAGGTCGTGCCACGTGAGGTCCTCGCGGCCGATCGCCCGGCGGGCGCGGGCGAACATCGTCGAGCGGCCGCCGCTCGTGAGCGGGCGGCCCGACGCCGTGCCGAAGACGAGGGCGTCACGACGCTCCGGCGTGAAGCGCGTCATGTGCTCAGCGAGGACCCCTGTGGCGACCGCCGGCAGGGCAACCGTTCGCAGTCCGGCGCGGGACTTCGTAGCTGAGAACCGTCCGACGTCGTCGGCGCCCGAGCGCGCGAGCGACTGCTCGACGCGGACCGTCCCCACCGCGAGGTCGACGTGCTTCCGCTGGAGCGCGAACAGCTCGCCCGCCCGCAGGCCAGAGAGGAACGACACCACGACGGCAGCCCGGTAGCGCTCGGGCATCGCGTCCGCCAGCGCCCAGAGCTCGTCCGGCGCCACCACCCGCCGCTCGGTGCGGTGGCGGGAGTCGCGCTGGCTCGCGCCCTTGATCGCGCACGGGTTGGCCGGGATGAGCCCGTCGGACACCGCCTGGGCCATCCCGGTGTGCAGCAGTCGGTACGCCTGGGCGGCCTCGGTGCGGCCGAGGTTCCGACGGTCTTCGCGTGGATCCGCCACCACGCCGCCGGTCGCTTCGAGCCATGCCTCGCGCAGCTCAACTGGCATCCGCCCCGTCGCCGCCACCGCGCGCCCGTCCTCCGCCGCCCATGCCCGGATAGCTGCATTGACCCGCTTCGGCGTCGACGCCGCCCGCGACCACCGCTCCGCTGCCCGCCGCGACGCGTCGGCCAGCACCGCGGCGTCCCACTCGCGAACCGCTGCCGGCGTCACAGACGCGAGCGACTGCGCCCCCAGCCGCACGACGCGCGGCCGCGCCCCACCCACCACAGGCACCTCGGCATCGATCCACCGCTCCAGCAGCTGCCCGTACAGCGCCCGGGTACTCGGCGCGAGATCCGCCCGCGTCGCGATCCACCCGCGGAACCACTCCCCAAGCAACTGCTCGCCCAGCCGCGGGTCCCGCCACACGCCCCGCGCCATCCGCGACACCTCGTGGGCCAGCTCCTGGTCCGCCTCAGCCTTGGTCGCGAACGTCCCCAAGGTCCGCAGCGCGCCGTCCGGCCCGGTGTAACGGGCCTGCCACCTCCCTGAGGGCAGTCGGCGGACGGCCCCGGAGGCGCGTCGGTGGCGTCGGGATGCGGTCGCAGTCGTCATGGTCGGATCCCACTTCGCTATGGCACGTTATGGCACGAGCCGACCAGCAGAAGGGTCCCAGGGAGGTCCGACAGAGCGTCCGCAACGCCCTGACCTGCGGAAACGATGGAGCGGGTGACGGGAATCGAACCCGCGCTATCAGCTTGGGAAGCTGAAGTTCTGCCACTGAACTACACCCGCGAGCACCCGGCTGGCGGGCGCGCGGACCGATCATACCCAGGTCGTGGACCCGTGTCGGTAGCGTCTGCGCCGGGACGGACCGTGGACCGAGGAGGCGCGCGTGGAGCGCTGGGACGTCGAGCGCTGCGCCGGACGGCCGACGGGGGAGCAGTGAGCGGGGACGTGTCGTGGACACCGAGCTCGACGTCGGGCGAGGTCGACGCGGACTACTCGCAGATCGAGCTGCACCCGGGCGACGGGGGCGTCGCGGCCCTCGAGGGCGACGTCGGGCTCGCCAACGGCGAGTTCGGCGAGCTCGTGGTCCTCACCGTCGCGCGGGAGTACGGGCCGGCCCACGTCGAGGTCCAGGTTCTCGCGGCCGAACCGGCGCCCGACCCGGCGTGGGACGCCGCCGTGGAGCTGTCGCTGCGCACGGGCGAGGGGATGAGGGTCACGGGCTGGTCCGGCGTCGGCCTGGTGCCGGTCCCCGTCCCGGCCGACGTGGGCGTGCGGCTCAGGTACGTGGTGATCGGCGGGCAGGCCACCAAGGACGGGGCGTGGGACGGAACCCGGAGCGGGCCCGACGGGTACCTCGTCCAGGTGTGGCCCGCGCCCGAGGAGCCGCCGCGCGTGGTGGCGTCGACGTCGCCCTGGAGCCAGTACTGGACCTTCGGTGCCGAGGCCCGGGAGCTGCTCGTCGAGCTCGCCGACGTGCCCGACCCGGACCGCCTCGTCGTCGTGCTCGACCGTGCGCTGGCGGCCCACCCGGACGTCGCCGAGCACCTGCGCCGCGGTGACGGTCGCTACCGCTCGGGGGTGATCCGGTATGCGCAGGAGCTGTTCCGGATCACGCACGCGAGCGGTGCGTACGCCGACCTGAGGAACGACCACGAGCGTCTGGGGGACCTCATCGACGAGCGCGCACGGCGCGTCGTCGGGCAGCGCTAGAGAAGCCGACTTCAGGTCGTGAACAGATTTTGTCCACAGGGCTGGGCACAGTTCCCCGCAGCGGCGCGCCTACCTGTGGACAGAGATGTGTACAGACTCGGCGGGTGAGACGAGCGCCCGGAGTCCCTTGTGAACGCTCATCGGGAGGTCTAGAACGGGGCGAACGGCAGCGCGGGACGGGCGCCGACCAGGGGAGACCCGGTCGGCGCGGGACCGCGCGGCCGGCCCGCCGGAGAACGACGGACCGTCCCGCAGGGTGACCTGGCGGGCTGTGGATGGCGACACAAGGTCTGGTGGACCCGGCAGGGCAGGACGTCTCCGGCTCGCCCATGCCGCCGGCGAACGTTCACGCGAGGCCCCTCGGACGCTTACTCCGGGGGGCCTTCGCGTCGCCTGCCCGACGTCGCCTGCGTCCCGTCGCCTACTCGGGGTCGACGACGTCCGCGTACTCCGGGTGCCGCTGCACGTACGCCGCGACGAACGGGCACTGGGCGACGGCGCGCAGCCCGCGCGAGCGGGCGTCGTCGAGCGCGAACCGGACGAGGGTGGAGCCGACGCCGTGCCCCTCGACGTCCTGGTCCACCTCGGTGTGCGTGAACACCGTGCGGCCGTCGACCTCGCGCACGTAGGCGGCGCCGACCTCCTCACCACCCAGCGTGGCGACGTACCGTGAGTCGTCACGTCGCACCTGCACGTCGTCCTCGGCCGGGCGGTCGGTGGGGCGGTCGGGTGCCGTGCCGGAGTCGCTCATGGCGTCACCGTACGTCCGGCCACGCGGCCGGGCGCGTCGGCGGCCCGCACGCGGCACGAGTCGGCCCGATCGAGCCAGGAGGACGCATGACCAACCTCGAGCATGCTCCCGCGGAGCTGGAGTGCGCGTCGGTCACCTCGGGCGTCGAGGTGCTCACCCCGCGCGACGTCCCGCTCGGCGGCCCCCGCGCCATGACGGTGCGTCGCACGCTCCCGCAGCGCGCCCGGTCCTTCATCGGCGCGTTCTGCTTCGCGGACCACTACGGGCCCGACGACGTCTCGGTGACCGGTGGCATGGACGTGCCGCCCCACCCGCACACCGGGCTGCAGACGGTGACCTGGCTGTTCAGCGGCGAGATCGAGCACCGCGACAGCCTCGGCACCCACGCGCTCGTGCGTCCGGGCGAGATGAATCTCATGACCGCCGGACGCGGCATCGCCCACTCCGAGACCTCGACCGCCGCGACGACCGTGCTGCACGGCGCCCAGCTGTGGACGCTGCTGCCGGCCGACGCGCGCGGGGTCGCCCCCGCGTTCGAGCACCACGTGCCGCCCGTCGTCGTGCCGGCTCCCGGCGTCGAGGTCCGCGTCTTCCTCGGCACCCTTGCGGGCACGACGTCGCCCGTGCGCACCTTCTCCCCGCTCGTCGGGGCCGAGGTCCGCATCCCCGCGGGCGGCGCCGTGGAGCTCGACCTCGACCCGACGTTCGAGCACGGCTTCCTCGTCGACGCCGGCACGCTCGAGGTCGCGGGCCGGGTCGTGCTCCGCGGCGAGCTCGGCTACCTGCCGCCCGGGGAGTCGCGCGTGCGTCTGGTGGCGCAGTCCGTCGACCTGCGCCTGCTGCTCCTGGGTGGCGAGCCGCTGGGCGAGCGCATCGTCATGTGGTGGAACTTCATCGGCACGGACCACGACGAGGTGGTCGCGGCGCGCGAGCAGTGGCAGGCCGAGCTCGCGGGCGCCCCGGCGGACCGCTTCGGGCGCGTCCCCGGCTACCCGGGTGCCCCGCTGCCGGCACCCGTCCTGCCCGGCACGCGCC
>CAUQTR010000065.1:0-8346 GCA_963521045.1 uncultured Actinotalea sp. | reverse complement strand
GCGCCCAGCCGCAGCCCGCCGGGCACACGGTGCAGCCAGAACGTCTCGCGGGCCGACGTCGAGCGCGGGAGCCCGGTGAGGAAGGCGCGGGCCTCGCGCTGGTCGAGCTCCGTGTGCAGGTGCATCCGGCTCGCGAGCACCTGGAGCTCGGCGAGCGAACGCACCCACCGCTCCGGCAGGTCCACCGTGCGCTCGTGGACCGTGCCGTCCAGGGTGCGCACCTCGAGCCCGTCCGGGCCGACGTCGAGCCGCATCGGGTCGCGTCGACGTACCTGGGCGAGCAGGTGGCGCAGGTGCGGGCCGACGTCGACGTTGGTGGTGCCGGCGTGCTCGACGTCCAGGTCCATGGCGCCCGCCAGCAGGTCGAGCCGCGCGGCGACGCCGCAGCACGCGGACAGGCTCTCGAAGCGCGCGACGCCGTCGCCGGTCGTGATGATCGGGTCGGCGATCGCGGCGAGCCGGCTGGCGGTCATCGGGGTGAAGAAGCGAGTCCCGGCGATCTCGCCGATCCGCAGCAGGGACGCCGCGAGGACGTCCGCGCGCTCGACGGTGCCGCCGAGGAAGGCTCTCTGCTCGGTGGTCGCGAGGCCGACGTGCGTGCCGTCGGCGTCCGTCCGGGCCGAGGAGAGCGCCGCGTAGGCATAGGTCATCGGGACGGCGGCCATGGGACTGCATCGGTGCGATTGGCTCCGGCCTTGATCGTCTGCGCGGGTGACGGACCATTCGTGCGGCGCGTGGTGCGCCCGGGACGCGTGCGCATCCGTCCGCGGTCACATCAGTCACGTCGGCCCCACCAGCACCATGCGCCGCACGTTCTGGCGGCGACGGCGGCGCCGCAGGTGCGGCTCGGCCGGTGCGGTCAGGCGTACGGAGCCGCCTCGGGGCGACGGTCGACCAGGACGGCCGTCACGGCCCCGAGCGCGGCGGCGGCGAGAAGGACCGCCGGCCAGGGGCCGACCACGTCGGTGAGCAGGTGCGCGGACGCGAAGCACGCGGCGCCGACGAGCACGACGACGACCAGCCGCCACGCAGCCGTGCGGCGTGCCTCGCGCAGGACGCACCACGCGACCCCGGCCACGAGGACGAGCGCGCCGGCGACGCGAACGCCGCTGAGCTGCGCGACGGCGAACCCGACGACGAGCGTCAGTGCGGCGACGAGGGCGGTGGGGAGGCGACGCACGCCGTCAGGCTACGGCGGCTCGTCACCGGGCGGTCGCCCGAGCGTGCGGCTACGACCCGTCGAGGGCGGTCAGTGCAGCGCCTCATCGGCGGGCCCGACCTCCCACCGCCGGAACCGCACGACGAGGCCGGCCCGCGTCGGGGCGCAGCAGAACGGGCCTGCGGCGACGTCGGCGTCGGCCGGGAAGGGTGCCACCCGCACGAGCGTGAACGGCTCGTCGTCGACCCGGGCGCGGATGGTCACGGCGTCACCGGTGCGGCTCGCCCGGACGGTCACCTCACGGCCCGCCCACGACGGCACCGCACCGACCGACCAGTCCGAGCGGCCGAGCGTGACGACCGCGCCCAGCTGCGGGACGCCGTCGGCGAGCTCGACGCCCGCCTTGATCCAGGTCTCGGCATCGGCGCGCAGGAACACCCCGGCCTGGTCGAACTGCTCGGTGAGGTCCGCGACGAACGTGACCTCGACGGCCGTGCCCGGGATGAGTGCGGCGAGCAGCGCGTGCTCGTCGTCGTGCACGAAGCCGTAGGCGGTGTGCCGCCAGGCGTCGCTGCCCTCGACCGCCGCGACGAGGAGGTCGTCGCCGTCCTGCGTCGCGGAGACGGGCGGCGTCGTCCAGGTGCCGGCCGACCACGGGACCTGGGAGGCAGAGGTCGGGGATGAGGTCGTCATGGCAGCAGCGTGCCAGGCACGGGCAGGGCTGGCGCCGCGCCGCGTCGGGCGGCTCGCGCGTCGGTACGGTGTCGGCCATGTCACGCACCGAGGCGCCCCCCGCCGGCCCGCAGGCCGGTCGTGTCCTCGCGTGGGCGCTCGGGGCGGTCGTCGTCGCGCTCGTGCTCGGTGCGCTGGTCGGCGTCGCCGCCGGGCTCATCGTCGGCGCCATCGTGACCGACGCGCAGACCGACGGCTGGGGCGGCCTCGTCGGCGTCGTGATCGGCGTGCTCGTGGGAGCGGCGACGGCGGTGCTCGCCTGGGTGATCGGCCTCGTCGTCGGCGCTCGGAGGTCCTTCCCGCGCGGCAGCCGCGCCGTGCCGGTGGTGCTGACGCTCGGCGCGGCGACGCTCGGCTCGGTGGTTCTCATCGCGCTGCTCGACGTCGCGGGCGTCAGCGGCGGCGCCGTCACCGGGAGCGAGACCAACCTGCTCGCCATCCTCGCCGTCGTCCTCGCGTCCGCGGCCGTGTACCCGTGGTGGGCCGGGCGCCTGTCGCGCCGGGCGTGAGCGTCCCCGACTCGGCGGCCTCGGCGGAGTTGTCCACAGATTCGTCCGTCGTTCCACGCAGGCCGCGTCCGCCTCGGTAGGAATGCCCCCGGGCACACCGGCACGGTGGAGGGGGCGGCATGGCGCAGGGCTTCGAGGTGGACTGGGACGTGCTCGACAACGCCGGCCGGCGTCTTCTCGGTGCCGGCACGGACGCGACCGTCGAGCTCGGGGTGCTGTCGCTCGACCCGGGCGCGTACGGCGACGCACGGCTCGCCTCGGCAGCCCGTGGTCTGGGTGACGCCATGCGCGAGCAGGCGATGTGCCTCGACCAGGCGCTCACCGGCCTCGGCGAGGGGCTGCGCGCGTCGGCACGCACCTACAGCGACGCCGACGCGCTCGCGGCGGTGCGACGCATGCGGATGTACCTCGCATGAGCGCGGCGACCGTGGCGGAGTTCGGCAGCACGACCGCGCTCGTCGAGGACGCGGCACGTCTGCGTGACCGTGCCGCGGCGGCGGAGGAGCTCGCACGCCGAGTGCGCCGCGCCGACGTCGGCTGGTGGTCGGGTGAGGCCGCCGAGGCCTTCGCTGACGTGCTGGAGGACGTCGTGCACGACATCCTCCAGGCTGCGGACGACTCGTTCGCGGCAGCCTCGGCGATCGAGCGGCACGCCGACGTCGTCGCCTGGGCGCAGCGCGGCCTCGCAGCCGCGACGCCGACGTCGCCGGAGGAGGCGGACGCCGTCCTGGCCGACCTGCACGACGCCGTCGCGCGGTCAGCCCGACGCACGGCGGACGCGCTGACGGACCTGGCCGCCGGCATGGCACGGATGCCGGGGGCGGTGGATGTCATCCTCCGCGCGCGGGGCCAGTACTGGGGCGGGATCGGTGACGCGCTCGGTGCCATGGTGCAGAGCTCGTGGCAGATGCAACTCGCGCGTCATGTCATCGACCCGGTCGGCAACGCCACGCAGCAGCAGGAGATGGGGCGGGCCCTGTGGACCGGCCTCCGGGACGACCCGGGCGGTGTGGTTCGCGAGATGACCGACTGGGACACCTGGCGCACCGACCCGGTCCGGGCCATGGGACGCCAGGTGCCGGACGCGATCCTCAGCGCCGCGACCGCGGGCACGGGTGCGGGTGCGGCCGCCGGCTCGCGGGTGACCTCCGCGCTGAGCCGGGCCACGAGGCGACGGTCCTTCGAACCGACGGCCCGGGCCGAGGCGGCGGGCCACACCGTCGAGGGCCAGCGGACACCCGGCTGGGTGACTCCCGACGGATGGGCGGTGCCCGAGTGGCTGGCGCGTGCTGCGCAGCGGGTGCCGGAGGAGTGGGGTGTTGCGGCGCCGAACAAGAAGGGCACCGGCTTCCGGTGGTTCGGCGAGGACCCCGACAACGACGGCGTGCGCGTCGACCAGGGCAATCTCGATCATCGCTACGAGACACAGCGAGTTCACCATGTCGTCGTGCGACGCGACGGACGGGTGCTCGGCCGCGACGGTCTACCGTTGCCTGGCGGGGCCATCTCCAGCAGTGCGGAGGAGAGCCACATACCCCTCACAGAATGGATGAGCTGGGTTGATTGGGGCACGCGGTGAGTGACGTATCGCTCCCTTGGATGCGCCTCGAGGTCGTCGCTTCGGTCGCGAGTCTCGCCGACGCGGAATACCAGCAACGCGTCTGGATCGACCGCGAGTGGCCGAGTGAGGGCTACTACGACGATGCGGCGAACTCGATCGAGTGGCTGGACGAGAACACTCGGGCATTCGATGATCCCGAAGGCCTAGTGGGCATCATGCTGTTCGCGGACGAAGTCCTTCCCATGTCCCTCC
Organism: uncultured Actinotalea sp.; assembly: GCA_963521045.1. GTDB lineage: Bacteria > Actinomycetota > Actinomycetes > Actinomycetales > Cellulomonadaceae > Actinotalea. The sequence goes on along the minus strand of CAUQTR010000065.1, from coordinate 4,133 downwards.
TGGCGGTACGTGTCCGGGCCATCCTCGATGATCTGGGCATAGTCGACAGCGCCACGTTCATGGCAGACCCGCGGTGGCCCGCAGTGATGGAGGTCGCCGGCCGGCTCCGCGCTCTCATGGAGCACAACGGCGGCTACCCCGTCCCCGACCTCGGGCTCGCGCCCGTCCGGCGGACCGAGCCGAACGGTCCGTGACCCAGCGTGGGGGCGGGCCCCTTCAGGCGACGCTCAGCCCTCCGACGAGTCCATCGGCGTCAGGACGAACACCGGGATGAGCCGCTCGGTCTTCGTCTGGTACGTCGCGTAGTCCGGCCACACCTCGAGCGCCCGTGCCCACCACGCGTCACGCTCGGCGCCGGTCGCCTCGTGGGCGAGGTAGTCCTTCTTGACCGCACCGTCCTGCAGCTCGACGTGGGGGTTGGCCACGAGGTTGTGGTACCAGGTCGGGTGCTCGGGCGCGCCGCCCTTCGACGCGACGACCGCGTACGCGCCGTCGTGCTCGACGCGCATGAGGGGCGTCTTCCGGAGCTTGCCGCTGCGCGCGCCCACCGACGTCATCACGATGATCGGGACGCCACGCAGGGTGTTGGCCTCCGCGCCGTTCGAGGCCTCGAACGCCTCGGCCTGCTTGCGGGCCCAGTCGGAGGGGGAGGGGGCGTATTCGCCGGTCAGGGGCATGCTCCAGCCAACCACACCCGTCCCCGACGCACCCGCCGACGTTGACGGGGCCGTGGTCCCCCGCGCGGCGGAGCCCGGCCGCGAAGATCCGTCGGAAGGTTGGTCCGCGGCCACGTTCCCGTCCCTAGCCTGGGCTCATGCTCATCGCCGAGGACCTCATGCTCCTTCTGCTCGACCCTGCCGGCCGCACGCGTACGAACAGCACGCGCGTCGGTCTGGGCCTCGCGGGAGCGGTGATGCTGGAGCTCGCGATGCTCGCGAAGGTGGACGTCGCCGGGCCGGGTGAGCAGGTGAAGGCCGGCCGCCTGGTCGTCCGGGACGCGACGCCCACGGGTGACCCGGTGCTCGACGAGGGTCTGCGGGTCATCGCCGCCGGGCAGGGGCGCCGGCCGCAGGACGTGCTGAACAAGCTGGAGAAGGGTCTCAAGGGCCGGCTCCTCGAGCGGCTGGTCCGGCGGGAGGCCGTGCAGCACGTGGAGGGCAGGGTGCTCGGGATCTTCCCCACCCACGCGTGGCCCCCGATCCACCGAGGGGTCGACACGACCGCCGAGGGCATCCGCGCGGTGCTCGTCCACGGCCTCGCACCCTCGCAGCGCGAGGCCGCACTCATCGGCCTGCTGCGGGCGGTCGACTGCGTGCCGCAGGTCGTGGGCGACGTCGGCATCCCGAAGCGTGAGCTGCGGCGCCGCGCGAAGGCCGTGCCCGTCGGCGACTTCGCCGGGGAGGCCGTCCGCAAGGCCATCGAGGCCATCGACGCCGCGGCGGTCGCGGCCGCCAGCTCCTGACTCGCGGTCAGAAGCGGTTCGGGTCCCCGGCGCCCTCGCGGACGACGACGGGGTAGCCGTCCGACCAGTCGACGACGGTGGTGGGCTCCGTCCCGCAGTCACCGGCGTCCACGACGGCGTCGACCACGTGGTCGAGCTCCTCCTTGATGGACCAGCCCTCGGTCAGCGGCTCCTCGGCGTCCGGCAGCAGGAGCGTGCTCGACAGGAGGGGCTCTCCCAGCTCACGGACCAGGGCGAGCGCGACGGGGTGGTCGGGGATGCGCACCCCGACCGTCTTCTTCTTCGCGTGAGCCAGCCGTCGGGGGACCTCCTTCGTGGCGGGCAGGATGAACGTGTACGCGCCCGGCGTCGCGGCCTTGATCGAGCGGAACGCCGCGTTGTCGAGGATGACGAACTGGCCCAGCTGGGCGAAGTCCGCGCACAGGAGCGTGAAGTGGTGGCGGTCGCTCAGCCGGCGGATGCGGCGGATGCGGTCGGCGCCCGTCGGGCTGTCGAGGCGGGCGCCCAGCGCGTAGCAGGAGTCCGTGGGGTAGGCGATGAGCGCGTCCTGGTCGCGGAGCATCGCGGTGACCTGGCCGATGCTGCGCGGCTGCGGGTCCTGCGGGTGGACGTCGAAGTAGCGCGCCACGGGGCCTCCCTCGGTCGACGCCGACACGCTACCGCGCAGGTCAGACGGGCGGCGAGGCCATGCCCGGCCGTCGACCGAGCTCGACGACGACCGCCGTCCACAGGCACGCCGTTCCCGTTCCGCCGACCGAGGCGCGTTGCTAGGGTCCGGTGACCATGGGGCAGGGGGCGATGGGCGGCGTGGGCCGAGGCGTGCGGGTGCCTCGCGCGGGTGCCGTCGCGCTCGCCGTCGGGCTGTTCCTCGTGGCGGGATGCACCCCGGAGGACCCGGCGCCGACGCCGAGCCCGACGGTGGAGAGCCCGACGCCGACCGCGAGCCCGACGCCGAGTGTCGAGGCCGTGGCGCCGCCGGAGCGGCCGGCGGAGATGGAGCGGTCCGACGAGGCGGGCGCGGCCGCGGCGGCGACCTTCTTCATGCGCTCCTTCGGCTACCTCCTTCAGAGCGGCGACACGGCCGCCTGGGATGAATTCAGCGGGCAGACATGCGGCTTCTGTGAGCAGGCCAGGAGCCGAGCATCTGACATCTATGGATCAGGGCATCAAATTCTCGGTGGCGAGCTGAGTGTCGGAGCGGTGGCAGTTCTCGGCCATGACGAGGTGATCAACGTGTACGCGGTCGAGGTCGACTACGCCTTTGCCGAAGGTGAGCGGGTCGATGCGGAAGGGGTAGCTGTCGAGCACCTCGAAGCAGAGGTTGGAACCGCCGTCCTCGATGTCGCACCATCAACCCGCGGTTGGGTGTTGATCGAAGGCAGCGGTGGCTCGTGACTTCGGCTCCGGCGCCTCTCGTGGGCATCGTGCTCATGCTCCTCGTGGGGAGTGGCGCCGCCGCTGAAGGCGGGGGTGGCTGGTATGACGCGCTGGCGTCCGAGGACTCCGTCGTGGTCGGAGGAGGGCAGGACGTTTCCCCTCCGGAGAACTCTGCAGTCCCCGTCGCCGGCGCAGGACCGGTCGCCGCAATCTTCGAGCGGATTCCTCGCGCGTTCTGCGGGAACGGGGACGCGACGCCCACTGTCGGCAGGGCGTGCGTCGACGGTGCCGACTCGGGCGAGGTCGTGATCACTTGCGCGGACGGCTCGCAAGCGCTTGATCCGCTCTTTCGACGGGCACTCGACCCGGTCACTCAGCGTGCCGTCGGGCCCTGGGAGCAGGTGGACAACGGCGGTTGCCCCGAGGACGTCGCGCCGGTGATCACGCTCAGCGCCGAGGAGTTCCGCCGGTTGCCGCTGGCGGCCTCGCTGCCCTCGTTCCAGCCTGCCGGCGGGCGGGGTCTGGTGAACATGGACCTCATCGCGTTCACGGACGCGGCCCCACAGGAGCTGGTGACGACGGTCCTCGGCGTGCCGGTGACCGTGCGGGCGACGCCGACGCAGTTCGCGTGGGACTTCGGTGACGGGTCGGCGCCGGTGGTGACGAGCGACCCGGGTCGGCCTTGGCCCGAGCACACGGTGGGGCACCCGTACTCGCGGCCGGGGGCCTACGCGGTGCAGCTCGTCACGACGTGGGCGGGGGAGTACCAGGTCGCCGGTGCCGGGGCGTGGCTCCCGGTCGACGGCACCGCCCAGACGACCTCACCGGCGTTCACGGCGACGGTCGAGGAGGCCCGCGCCCACCTCGTCGCGGGCGCGCAGCCCTGAGCGTCGCGTCGGGCCGCCGCGCCACGTCGAGCCGTCAGCCCACGCCGAGCCGCCGCCGGCTCGCGCTGCTCCTCGTCGCACCGCTCGTCGTGCTCGTCGGTCTCGCCGTCTCGCGCGCGGACGGACTGGTGCCCGACCTCGCGGGCGGTGCCCTCTACACGGTCCTGGTCTACGTGCTGGTCGCGGCGCTCCGGCCGGGGGCGCGGCCGTGGCGCGTCGCCGCCGTCTCGCTCGCCATCAGCGTCGCCGTGGAGCTGCTCCAGCTCACCGACGTGCCGCGCGACGTCGTCGCGCAGGTGCCCGTGCTCCGCCTCGTCCTCGGCACCACGTTCGTCGCGACGGACCTCGCCTCCGCCGCGGTCGGCGCGCTCGTGGCCGCCGGGGCGGACGTCGCCGCTCACCGGCTC
>CAUQTR010000064.1:0-8347 GCA_963521045.1 uncultured Actinotalea sp. | reverse complement strand
GCGGCACCCCACGCGGCGCGTGCCGCGACCCAGAGCAGGACGGCCCAGCCGAGCTGGCCGCCGAGCCGCCACCACAGCTCGGCCCCCTCGAGGCGGCCGAGGTAGAGCATCGCGGGCGTGTACGCCATCGCCTGGAAGGGCAGCACCTCGGCGATCACCCGCAGCCAGTCGGGGAAGAAGACGAGCGGCACCATGGCGCCCGAGAACAGCTGGTGAAGCGCCATCCGTGCCCAGTTGACGCCCATGTAGTTCTGGGTCCAGAAGCACAGCAGGCCGCTCATGTAGACGACCGCGAACTTCAGCGGGACGACGGCGACCATGCTGACCGCGAACAGCGCGAGCCGGCCGGGCGGCGGCACGGGGACGCCCCCGAAGACCAGCAGCGCCCCGGCGACCACGAGCACGCACGCGACGACCTCGAACGCGGCGAACCCCAGGGTCTCGGCGAGCCGCGCCCGCTGGTAGTCGACGGGCTTGGTGAGGTCGACCGCGACCGCGCCGTCCTGGATCCGCAGCGCCATCCGCCAGTCCGTGTACGTCGAGACGACGGTCCCGGAGACGAACCCGATCAGCAGGTACGCCTTCATGTCCGGCCACGTGAAGCCGAGCGCGGACCCGTCCTCGGACAGGATCGTGCGCCACAGGTACAGCAGCGAGAGCAGCAGGAACAGGCTGCCCATGAGTCCGAGGAAGAACTGCAGCCGGTAGGCCAGCAGGCTCTTGAACGCCGTCGCGGCGAGCGCGCGGTAGGCGCGCAGGGGCACGTGCTCGCCGAGCGGGACGCGGCCCGGTGATGCGTCGAGCGCCGGCGCCGCGGCTGCGCTCACGACGTCGGCTGCGCTCACGACGTCGGCCTCGCGTCCTGCGGGGTGACCACCTCGTCCGCCTCGAGCGCGAGCTCGCCGAGGTAGACCTTGCGGATGACGTCCTCGATCGCCGGCTCCTGGATCGCGACGTCGCGCACGTCCGCCACGGCCAGGACGGCCGTGAGCACGGCGCCGGCGTCGAGCGCTGCCCGGTCGAACCGCACCGCGACCTCGCGCTCGTGCTCGCCGGCCGTGACCGTCGCGCCCGGGACGGCGGCCGCCAGCGGGGCGAGCGAGGCCAGCGGCTCGTGCAGCTGGAACGTGATGGTGCGGTCACGGGCGTACCGGTCGGTGACGGACGCGAGCGACCCGTCGTAGATGGTGCGCCCGCCGTCGATGATGACGATGCGGTTGCAGATGTCCTGGATGTCACCGAGGTCGTGCGTCGTGAGCATGACCGTGGTGCCGCCGTCGACCAGCTCCTTGACGAAGGCCCGCACCCGGTCCTTGACCGAGATGTCCAGGCCGATGGTCGGCTCGTCGAGGTAGACGATGCGCGGGTCGTGCAGCAGCGCGGCCGCGAGGTCGGCGCGCATCCGCTGGCCGAGCGACAGCTTGCGGGCCATCTGGGGCAGGAACTCGCCGATGCCGAGGATGTCGTCGAAGCGCTCGAGCCGCTCGCGGTACTCACGCTCGCCCAGGCCGTACATGTCCCGGAGGAGGCCGAGCGACTCGCGCACGGGCAGGTCCCACCACAGCTGCGTGCGCTGACCGAAGACGACGCCGATCTGGCGCGCGTTCTCGATCCGGCGCTCGTGCGGCACCAGACCGCCGACGCGGACCTGGCCGGACGTCGGGACGAGGATGCCGGTGAGCATCTTGATCGTGGTCGACTTGCCGGCCCCGTTCGGCCCCACGTACGCGACCGCCTCGCCGGCCTCGATGGCCAGGTCCACGTGGTCGACGGCGACCTGCTCGGTGAACCTGCGCTGCACGAGGTGCCGGAGCGAGCCGGCGAGACCCGGGTCCTTGTCCGCGCGGCGGAAGACCTTGGTCAGCTGGGTGGCTTCGATGAGTGGCATCGCCCGCGAGTCTGGCAGCGGGCACCGACGCGCGTCACCGTCTTTACCGGTCCAATCCCGGCCCGTCCGACGGCCCCGGGCCGCTGCCCGGCAGGTCGCGGCGCCGGGGCTTGTGGTGCACCGCCGGCTCGCTAGGGTGCAGAGCGGACCACTCGTGGACCGTCGTCTCAAGGGGGAGAAGTCATGGCCGCTCGTTCGCACCGTGGATCGGGAGGCGGCCCGGGGGCCGTCCTGGAGCCGGACCCGAACCTCCCGCCCACCGGCCTGGACGACGACGTCGTCGACGCGGAGGCGCGGCGCTGGACGCCCGCGCGGATCGCCGTGTGGAGCGCGATCGCGCTGCTCGGCGGCGTCGCGTGGGTCGTCATCGCCGTCGTCCGCGGCGAGACGGTCAACGCGATCTGGTTCGTGTTCGCGGCGGTGTGCACCTACCTCATCGCCTACCGCTTCTACTCCCGGTACATCGAGAAGTACCTGCTGCGGCCCGACGACCGGCGCGCGACCCCGGCCGAGTACAAGGCCGACGGCAAGGACTACGTGGCCACCGACCGCCGCGTGCTCTTCGGTCACCACTTCGCGGCGATCGCCGGCGCGGGCCCGCTCGTCGGCCCCGTGCTCGCCGCGCAGATGGGCTACCTGCCGGGGACCATCTGGATCATCGTCGGCGTCGTGCTCGCCGGGGCTGTCCAGGACTACCTGGTGATGTTCTTCTCGATGCGCCGCGGCGGCCGCTCGCTCGGCCAGATGGCGCGCGACGAGCTCGGGGTGATCGGCGGCACCGCCGCGCTGCTCGCGACGCTCGTCATCATGATCATCATCGTGGCGATCCTCGCGCTCGTCGTGGTGAACGCGCTCGCCGAGAGCCCGTGGGGCGTGTTCTCCGTCTCGATGACCATCCCGATCGCGCTCTTCATGGGCGTCTACCTGCGGTTCCTCCGGCCGGGCAAGGTCACCGAGATCTCGCTGATCGGCTTCGTCCTGCTGCTCGCCGCGATCATCGGCGGCGGCATGATCGCCGACACCTCGTGGGGCGCGGACGTCTTCACGCTCGACAAGGTGACGATCGCGTGGGGCATCGTCGTCTACGGCTTCATCGCCGCGATCCTGCCCGTGTGGCTGCTGCTCGCACCGCGGGACTACCTGTCGACGTTCATGAAGGTCGGCACGATCGTCATGCTCGCCGTCGCGATCGTGCTCGTGCGGCCGGTGCTCGAGGTGCCGGCCATCAGCGAGTTCGCGCGCAACGGGCAGGGGCCGGTCGTGGCCGGCTCCCTCTTCCCGTTCCTCTTCGTGACCATCGCGTGCGGGGCGCTGTCCGGCTTCCATGCGCTGATCGCGTCGGGCACCACACCGAAGCTGCTCGAGAAGGAGCGCCAGGCGCGGCTCATCGGCTACGGCGGCATGCTCATGGAGTCCTTCGTCGCGATCATGGCGCTGGTCGCCGCGCTCTCGATCGACCGGGGCATCTACTTCGCGATGAACGCCTCGGGTGCCGCCACGGGAGGCACCGTCGAAGGCGCGGTGGCCTTCGTCAACGGGCTCGGCCTGACCGGGGTCGACCTCACGCCAGAGATGCTCACGCAGACGGCGCAGGACGTCGGCGAGGAGTCGATCGTCTCGCGCACCGGCGGTGCGCCGACGCTGTCCGTCGGGCTCGCGCACATCATGCAGCAGGTGGTCGGCGGCTCCGGGATGATGGCCTTCTGGTACCACTTCGCGATCATGTTCGAGGCCCTGTTCATCCTCACTGCCGTCGACGCCGGCACCCGCGTCGCGCGGTTCATGCTCCAGGACAGCATCGGCAACGTCTTCCCCCGGTTCCGTGACACGTCCTGGCGGCCGGGTGCCTGGCTCGCGACCGCGGTGATGGTCGGCGCCTGGGGCGCCGTCCTGCTCATGGGGGTCACCGACCCGCTCGGCGGCATCAACACGCTGTTCCCGCTGTTCGGCATCGCGAACCAGCTGCTCGCCGCGATCGCGCTCGCGGTCTGCATGGCCATCGTCGCCAAGCAGGGGGCGTCCCGGTACCTGTGGGTGGTCGTGCTCCCGCTCGGCTTCGCGGCCGCCGTGACGATCACCGCGTCGTTCCAGAAGATCTTCTCGCCCGTCCCGGCGATCGGGTACTTCGCGCAGAACCGCGCGTTCTCCGACGCGCTCGCGGCGGGCGAGACGAGCTTCGGGAGCGCCCAGACGGTCGAGGCGATGGAGGCGGTGGTACGCAACACGATGATCCAGGGCGTGCTCTCGATCGTCTTCGTGACCCTCGCGATCATCGTCATCCTCACGGCCGTCGTCGCCACCGTCCGCTCGCACCGTGCGGGCGGAGCACCGAGCGCCGAGGAGCCCGCGACGCCGTCGCGCATCTACGCCCCGGCGGGCTTCATCACGACGCCGCCGGAGAAGGAGCTCGAGGCCCGGTGGCTCGAGCACGACGCGGCGAACCCCCGTCCGCGGGCCCGGAGCCACGGATGAGCACGGCCGCTGCAGGAGCCGGCCCGGGCCGCGGTCGCGGCCTGGGCTGGTTCCTGCGCGGCCTGCTGCGGGAGGACGCCTACGAGCGCTACCTCGAGCACGAGGCGTCGCACGGCCGCGGTCCCGGCGATCCCGGGGTCATGTCGGAGCGCGCGTTCTGGCGCGACAGCACCGACCGCCAGGACCGCGAGCCCCAGGGACGCTGCTGCTGATCGCCGGCCGCGGGACGGCCGTCGTCGACCTGCCCGCGGCGAGCTGAGCGCTGGGTCGGACGAGGGACGGACGGGACGACGACGGCGGGGCGTGCGACGCTGGGGGCCATCGTCCGGTTGGGGTGAGCGATGTCGGCAGTGTCGCCGTGGGGCCTCCTCGCCGCCCAGGTGCTGCTCTACGCCGCCTTCCCGTTCTGCTTCACGTTCTTCCGGCGGCCCGTCCGGCTGGTGCTCTGCTACGTGTACGTCGCGATGGTGCTGCTCGTCGGCGGGTTCTTCGGCTCGCTGTACGCCCTGCCGCTGTCGGACGACGTCACGCTCAGCGCGGGCAGCGTGCTCTACGGGGCGCTCATCCTCACCGTGTTCATGGTCGTGGCCGGCGGCCACGACCCGCGGGTGATCCGCAACGTCGTCAAGATCGTCCTCGCGGTCAACGTCTTCAAGGTCGGCCTCTTCGCCGTGACCGCCGCCGCGCTGGGCAGCCCGGCGGCCGTCAACCGCTTCGGCGTCCCACCCGAGGTGTTCACGGTGTCGATGCCGGTCGTGGTCACCGGTGGCCTCCTCATCGTCGCCGAGCTGACCCTGCTGGCCGTCGTCCTCCAGAAGCTCAAGGCGCGCGTGCGCAGCAGGGTCGGGCTCGCCGCCGGCCAGGTGGTGCTCTTCGTCACGGTCCTCGCGCTCGACGGCCTGGCGTTCCCGGTGCTCGCGGCGCCCGACTCGCCCGACCTCGGCGCGCTCGTCGCCGGGGGCGTCCAGGCGAAGCTCGCGCTCGCCGTCGCCTATGCGGTGCCGCTCATCGCCTTCGTGGTGGTCCAGGGGCTGAGGCGCGGCGAGGACGTCGACGAGCCCTTCCGCTTCGCCGAGCTGTTCTTCACGCCGCGCGACGACCTCCTCGACGAGGTGCGCCGCCAGCACCGCGCACTCGAGGTCGGCACCGAGCGGTACCGCCAGCTCGTCGAGTCGACGGCCGACGCCGTCGTCGCCCTCACCCCCGACGGCCACGTCACCAGCTGGAACCCCGCAGCGGCCCGCCTCCACGGGCTCGAGGAGGCCCACGCCGTCGGCCGGCACTGGAGCGAGGTGCTGCCGGGCCTGGACCGCGCCGGTGTCGACGCGCTCCTCGCCACGGCGCTCGCCGGGCACCGGGTCAGCGACGTCCAGACCGAGCTCGCCGCTGCCGACGGCGGGCGCACGCACGTGTCGCTCACCGTCTCGCCCGTGCGCGACGAGGGCCGGGTCGTGGGGGTCTCCGTGTTCGGCCGCGACACGACCGAGCGCCACCGCATGGAGGAGGCCCTCGCGCACCAGGCGCTGCACGACGCCCTCACGGGACTGCCGAACCGGACGCTGCTCGTCGACCGGCTCGAGCAGGCGCTCGCCGTCGGCGCGGGCGGGGGGACGCCGACCGCCGTCCTGTTCCTCGATCTCGATCAGTTCAAGATGGTGAACGACAGCTCCGGGCACCACGTCGGCGACGAGCTCCTCGTCCTCGTGGCGGAGCGGCTGCGCGGCTCGGTACGGCCGGGCGACACGGTGGCGCGCCTGGGCGGTGACGAGTTCGTGCTGCTGTGCCCGGACCTCGACGCCGGAGCCGCGGTCGAGCTCGGCCACCGGCTCCTGCGCGAGCTCGGTGTCGCCTTCCGTCTCGCCGGTCAGCGGGTCTACGTCACGGCCTCGCTCGGGATCGCCGTCTCCCCGGGCGACGCGCAGTCCCTCCTACGACAGGCGGACACCGCGATGTACGCGGCGAAGGCCCGCGGCCGCGGGAACGTCCAGCTCTTCGACGTGAGCATGTCGACGATGGTCGAGGGCCGCCTCGCGATGGCGGGCGACCTGCGCGAGGCCCTCGAGCGCGACCGGCTCGAGCTGCACTACCAGCCGGTGGTCGACCTGGCCACGGGCCGCCTGATCGGGCTCGAGGCCCTCGCGCGGTGGGACCGTCCGGGCGAGGGGTGGGTGCCGCCCGACGTCTTCGTGCCCCTCGCCGAGCAGAGCGGCATGGTCACGTCCCTCACGGCGTGGGTGCTCGGCCGTGCGTGCCGGGACGGTGCCGCGGCGATCAGGTCCGGCGCCCTGCCGCACGACGGGCAGGTCGCGGTGAACCTCTCGGGGCACGACGTGACCGCGGCCGGCCTCGTGCCGGCGGTCGAGGCCGCCCTGGCCGCCGCGGGCGACGGCTTCACCGCCGCGCACCTGGAGCTCGAGGTGACCGAGAGCGTGCTCATGGTCGACGTCGACCGGTCGACGGCCGTGCTCGGCGAGCTGCGCGACCTGGGCGTGAGCATCGCGATCGACGACTTCGGCACCGGCTACTCGTCGCTGGTCTACCTCCGGCGCTTCCCGGCCGGGCGGCTGAAGATCGACCGCTCCTTCACGAGCGGCGTCGCGGACTCCGCCGAGGACCTCGCCGTCGTCACGTCGGTCGTCCAGCTCGCGCGGGCCCTCGGGCTCGAGACCGTCGCGGAGGGGGTGGAGTCCGAGGCGCAGCGCGCGGTGCTCGCGGCGATGGGCTGCGACGCGGCGCAGGGCTTCCTCTGGAGCCCGGCCCTGCCGCTGGACGACCTGCTCGCGTGGGCCTCGCGGCGGCGCGGGTGAGCACGGCGCCGGCCCGCGTCGGACGTCAGTCGTCCGCCGAGGCCCCGGTCCGCCGGCGGAGGTAGGAGGCGTCGTCGTTGACGTACGCGTAGTAGAGGCCGATGAGCAGCCCGCCGCCGAGGAAGTTGCCGACCAGCGCGATCCCGACGTTGGCCGCCGCGAGGCCGACGTCGATGCCGTCGCGCAGCCCCACGATCGAGAACAGCACCGTGTTGGCCACGGAGTGCTCGAGGCCGAGGAACGCGAAGATGAAGACCGACATGATCATCGCGAGGCTGCGCGTGAGGTCGTCCTTGATGATGCCGTTGTAGACCAGCAGCATCGCGATGTTGATGAGGAAGTTGCACAGGATCGCGCGGACGAGCAGGTCGCCCCAGCCGGTCACGCCCGCGGTGATGTACTCGAGCTTGTGCTCGACCGACGCCGCCATCTCGTCGTGCGCAGCGCCGTCGAGCAGCGTCGAGAAGCGCAGGAGCACCGCGACGAGCAGCCCGCCCACCGCGTTGCCGACGAAGCAGAGGCCGAGGATGCGCAGCGCCTTCTGCCAGCTCGTGCGCCGGTGGTACGCGCCGATCGAGACGATCATCATGTTCGACGTCAGCAGCTCGGACTTCGTGTAGTAGATGAAGACCAGCGCCCAGCCGAACGCGAGCGCGCCGGCGATCCGGCCCAGCGGCCGCAGCGTCGAGCCGCCGACGTCGACCGCGTCGAACGCCGCGATGACGGCGTAGTTGGTCGCGTAGAGGACGCCGATGAGGATGCCCGCCATGGCCGCGCGCTGGAGGTAGCGCCGCGTGAGGTCGCCCGACATCGCCGTCTTGGTCTCGAGGGCCTCGAGCACGGTGCTGATGAAGTGCTTGCCCGGGAACAGCGAGGCGTGGTCGGCGGCCATGGCGCCTACGCTGCCACGTCGCGCCTCGGGCTGCCGGGACCGTCGGCCCGCCGGGCGCCCGTCCCCGTGTGCGCCCCCGAGGCGATGTGACGGGTGGCACGCTGGGCTGATGGACCTCCCCACCCTCGTCGACGCCCCGACCCTGCGTGCGCTGCCCGACGCGCCGCTGCTCCTGGACGCGCGGTGGTCGCTCGCGGGCACGGACCGGGCCGGCTACCTGGCCGGGCACCTGCCCGGGGCGGTGCTCGTCGACCTGGACGCCGACCTCGCCGGGCCGCCCGGCGACCG